>NZ_BAUP01000130.1:0-25091 GCF_000648275.1 Holospora elegans E1
CGTTTTTTGATCAGCGGAAAGATGCTTATCCAAAGGCGCCGTTCTGCCTGATCTTTGATCAAGGCCCCCACAAGCAAAGACACCCAAAAAGCAGCAAAAGAAAGAGGGATTGAGGTGCATTATTTTCCCTCCCTAGCCCCCAACCAGAGAAGAATGAACATGTGCGCAACAATCGATTTTTCGTCTCTGCCAAAGAGTTTTGCCAGAGTGTGCTGCAAATTTTTTCGACCAAACCTGAAACAACATCGCCATGGATCTTGTCGACCGCGTCAATGACAACTTTCAACGCATTAGTCCAACACTTTCACTTTGATTTGGTATAGTTATATAGAGATGCAGAAGGAAGAAGACATGGGGCAAGTGCAGATTTTTCTCGACTTTGCTCTACAATGATACCACGTGGCTTTCACTGTGGAGCGCTCATTTAAAGATCGACTCTTAGTCCAAGAGAATTAAAAAAAATTACTGCTGAAAGTCTATACTTTTATCTTTTTTATCTAATATATCATTATTAAAAAAAGATTCATAGCTAATTGTATGTGCATTTAATAATTTTGAGGGGAGAAATACCTCATTGAGGAGAAAAATGAATACGTAATTTTTTCCATTTATGGTACTGATCAAGAGGCAACGGAAGAGGATTACAGCTGGGATCAAAAGCTGCAGCAACCGCACTTTCTGCAGCAATGGCATAGGCTGGATGGTTCGTTGTCCCCCCAACGATAGTGGCTCTTGCTACTGTAGCATCAGGATTAAGCTCTAGCTCTACTAACACCACCAATTTTTCCCCATTTCCTGATAACGCTGGAAGACGCCAAGCGTTTTGTAACAACGTTTGAACACGATCTAATATACTCACCGCAATATCCTGACCAACTTGCGATGCCCCATAAGAAGACTGAGAATCAGGATCAACTTCCGGAGTTTCAGCAGAAGCTCCATCAGGACGTTCCGTGATATCTTTTAGTATACTGTGAATGTCTTCTTCGCCCCCCCCGCTTTTTGAACTTTTTTCCGAACTCTTTTTTTTTGCTTCTTAGAAGACGAGGAAGACTTTTTTTTCTTCTTTATTTCAGATTCTTTATTCTTTTCTTCTAGATGATCCAACACCTCATCAAAAGAAGGAGGATTTTCCGCCTGATCTGGAGAAGCTTCAATATCTTTTGCAATAGACTTGCTTTTTTTTTGTTCTCTAACTTTCTCTGATTTTGGTTTTGACTTTGGAGCTCTGGAAACTGAAGCAAAATTTTGAATATCCAAAGGAATATTGCAAGGCGCTGTTTGCTCTGGAAGTTCAATCTTAGAAAATCGATTGCCAAAAAAGATCCCTATTCCGATCAATCCATGAAATCCTAGAGATATTATCCAATTTAATGCTCTCATTTTTATCCATTATTTTTTGATGTACTTTTCTTTTTTGAAACTGGACGCTCCTGTGCTTCAGTAACCAGCATTAACTTTGTAAAACCAGATTGAGAAAGACATATCATTAGCTGAACTAACTGCTCATAGACTAACGCTTTATCCGCTTCAATATAAATGGTTTCTTGATGATCGGGGTCAAGCACACTCAACCGTTCTAACAGAACATCAGAAGTCATTTTTTGCTCTTGAAACAACAGATCTCCATCTTTATTTATCGAAACTGTTAAAGGAGCAGACTGCGTAGACTGAGAAACTCCCTGACCAGCTTTTGGTAAATTAACACACACATTACTATGCATTAACGGGGTAGTCACAATAAAGATCACCAATAATACCAGCATGACATCGACAAGGGGGGTTACATTGATTTCTGAATGAGACTTGATATGTCTTCGATACTTTCTTAATTTCATAAAAACGATTTTCCTTTAGTGATCAAGGTGAGCAACGTGAACAATACGACAAAACCCTTCCAGTTTAGTCATATAACTTTGAATGCCAAGACTCAGCCGATTGTATGCAACAGCAGCCGGAATGGCCGCCACTAGCCCAATGGCTGTTGCAAACAAAGCTTCTGCCATCCCGGGAGCAACTGCAGCAATACTGGTGGAACCTGAACTTGCAATCCCCTTAAAGCTGTTGATAATGCCCCAAACAGTTCCAAACAATCCAACAAAAGGAGAAATGGACCCAATTGTGTCAAGCGTTCCCATGCTTTTCATCAAATAATCTCTTTGATTTTCTAAGTAAGCTTCCAAAATGTTCTCTACTTTTTGACGCCACACAGAAGACGTTCCTCGACGAGACTCTTTTACAAACAAACTAACAACATAAGCAAAAGGCATACTCCAAGAACAGGGACGCACGTGCTCCCAATAATTTGATGATTCTTTTTCAAACGACTCTTGAGTATCTGATGCTTCCTGATATAGCTTACGCAATTGAAGAGATTTTCCAACAATAATACTCCACGAAACGACAGACGCTCCCAAAAGTCCCAACATCACACCCTTTATGATCCAATCTGCCTGCCAAAACAACCCCCAAAGTGATATACCATGAGATACTTGTACTACTACTTCTTCCACAGCCGGATTTTTCCTCTTTTAGCGTTACGCCACAATAACTTTTTCTATTATCCCAGAAATTTTTTCACAAAACAACTCCTTGCATGTGCGTTTTTTATTCATTATTTTCCTTTCTCATACCTAAAATTTATGGGGCTCATTTTATTAGGACTGTTGCAAAAACTTATTAATGCAATAAAATTTAAAATTTTTGAGACTTTTAACCAAAGATAGCATTATGAATTTTCAAAGTTTTAGTGTCGCAAAAATACGTAGTGTTACCTCTAGCATTTCAAATGATCGTGTTTTTGCAACGGAGGCGACGAAATCTTGTAAACCAATAACGGCGTCGAGCGTTATTTTGCTCAAGGGAAAACGTTTTATCTTTTCCCTGAAAGAGGTGGGGGCTTGGAATAATTTTTCAGTCTTCAATTCCTATTTTGTTTTGAAAATTTTATTTAGGGATTATTCTTTGAGCTTTCATCACTTAAGCTTCCAACCTGAGCGCACCATAGATTTTTATAAAGTCCTGTTTTTTTAAGAAGTTCACTGTGCGTTCCATCTTCTACGACCTTTCCTTTATCAAAAACTAAAATGCGATCCATATGCAAAAGTGTTGACAAGCGGTGGGCAATAACAATCGTTGTCTTGTTTTTCATCAATGTCCATAAAGATTCTTGAATCAGACTTTCTGTGACAGAATCAAGTTGGCTAGTTGCTTCATCAAGAATAAGAATAGGAGCGTTTTTTAAAATAGCACGAGCAATGGCAATACGTTGACATTGTCCACCAGAAAGCTTAATGCCACGCTCTCCTGCTAACGAATCATAGACTTGCGGTAACTTTTTTATAAATTCATGCGCATGAGCTTTTTTCGCTGCTTCAATGACCTCTTTATCTGTAGCTTCAATTCGACCATAACGAATATTTTCCATTACGCTGCGATGAAATAGCATAGGATTTTGAGGAATCATAGAAATATTTTTTCTTAAGCTGTCTTGAGTAACATCCCTAATATCTTGATCATCGATCAAAATAGCACCATGAGTAACATCGTAAAGCCTTAATATTAAATTTACAAAAGTAGATTTTCCCCCTCCTGAATAACCAACTAACCCTACTTTTTGTCCGGACTTAATGGTAAGAGATTTATTTTGAAAAAGCATTTCCGTCCCCTTATACTGAAAAGCCACTCGATAAAAAGTGATTTCTCCGCTATGACATTTTAAGGCTGTGGCCTTTGGCTGGTCTAAATGTGTTGGCTCGCCTTCTTCTAACAACGCCAGCGCTTGGTCTACTTCTCCCCAGTTGGCTATGAAGTTTCTTAATGTATAAGAAAGCTGGAAAATTGTATTGATAATATTGAAATTAATCATAATAACCAATGCAAAATCTCCCGGACTTACGATACCGTTTTGATAACCAAAAATCAGCGCGCTTACGAACAACAACGCATACCCAGACGTAAGAAGGCTTAATCCCCCATACAACCAAGTGTGGTAGGTCCCTCCTTTTTCGGCTACGTTTATAAAAAAATTCTTTAATTTAAAAAAACGATCTTGCTCAAAAGATTGTGTTGCAAAAAGTTTAACGCTCATAATATTAGTAAAATAGTCTGAAATCAAGCCCATTATTTTAGATTTTTCTTCGGCACACTCTTTATTAAGAGCTATACTTTTTTTCATAGAAATAGAAATAATTGCAAAAAATAACGCAACCCAAATCCCCATACTCAATACAAAAATAAATGCAACCTTTGCAAGCAAACAAATAGAAATAATAATTAATAGAAAAAAATAAAAAACGAATTTATTGTTATAAAATCAAATGTGGCAAATACTGAAAAGCATCATTAATTTTTGATGTTAAAGCTCCAGAAAGCTGATTTTGAAAAAAACTGTATGGATATTCATATAATTTTTTCATAAAAACTTCCGCTACGTTTAATCGAAAATTGATTGTGTAGCGAGTCACACAATAATCGCTTATGTTCCACATGCTTATCAACATAAATTGCAACACTGCATAAAGAATAAACACGTTCCATAAGCTTCCTTTTTGATGGTGAGAAACTATATTAATAAACTGTTTGACCAAAAAAGGTTTAAGCGTAGTATCTATTGCAATCAAACATTTTGCTAAAAAAATACAAAAAATATACTTTTTATAGGGACCTATGTTTACAATGATGAACCTAATTACCCGCATAAACAATTACAAGTTTTCCGTGCTTTCTATAATACGAAGCTCTACCTTAAGTATCTTCAATGAAAACAAACCATTGATGCATTGTGGTGTAACGTATAGGGGAGCATATCAAAAATTTTCTTTAGGTATTTTCTTGTACAGAGCAGGAAAAATGTATTTTCTCCAAACATGAGATTTACTTACACAAGTATTCAACGAAAATTAAAAAAATGCAATTCACGCGGAGATTTTCCTGTGAATAGACCAAATCAAACTGAAAGTGTTGGACTAATGCGTTGAAAGTTATCATTGACGCGCTCGACAAGATCCATAGCGATGTTGTTTCAGGTTTAGTCGAAAAAATGCAGCATACTCTTTCAAAACTCTTTGGCAGAGACGAAAAATCGATTATTGCGCACATGTTCATTCTTCGATAGGGGCAGGTTGAGGGCTATAGGGAGAGCAAATAATGCACCTCAATCCTCCTTTTTTTTCTGCTTTTTGGGTGTCTTTGCTTGTAGGGTCCTTGATCCAAGATCCGGTGAATGTTAGGCGCTTTTGGATAAGCGTCTTTCAGCGGATCAAAAAACGTTTTCAAGGTTTTTAAGAACACCACCCGTCAAATCCAAGGCTCCCATCAGGTTCATGCGTGTAGGCAGTCATGGGGGGGGCATGCCATCACCAAACAGGATGGATTCATTCTTCGGCGGTGTTGTCATCACCGTCTCGTAAAATAATGAATAAAGGCTTTCTGCTTGGCTGGATCTGCCTTTGCAGGCCGTGCCGCTGGCTTTTTAAATGAAAAATTATGTGCGTGCAGCCACAACGTCTTGCCTTGAATCGCAGCCATAGGGTTCAAGAACATGAGCCGCAGATATCACTTATAACTTATATTTTCATATACGTTGTGGCTTTCCAAATGTTCGATAAGTTCTGCTGTTTGTGAAATATTCAGCTTGCTTACAGAGCCCCCGCTTGACACCATTAACTTTTGATCTTCCTTATACTCCTCGACTGATCGTCAATCAAAAGAGCCTTAGCAATTTGACGATAGCTTTACCCTGATAACAAAACTGTATCTTTTACGCGTCGGTTCTTTTCTTTCCGATGCTGCGTTATTAACGCAATAGGATCTTCTTCTTTCAGAAATCTTTGCATAAGAAAAATTATTAACACATAAAATTAAACTTTTAAGCAATTTATTTAGCATGAGTATATTAAGGCCCGTCCTCAATTGAAATAAGGTAAAGAACGATAAAACATTATTCGTCTTGCTCAGTTTTAGGATAATCACTTTTTAAGAAAATAAATCCAAGAAAAGCTAGCAATGTCATACCAGAAAGAAATAATAAAGCATAAACATAAGGAGTTGTACCGTACATTGGAGTTCCGGCCGCACTTTTTGTTTGATCCCAAAAGTAATCCATAACTCTTCCAAACCCTTCTTGCATTACGTATGAAAGTCCCATAATAATGGTATTGGTTAAGGCACTTGCGGTTCCAGAAAATTTAGAAGGAAGAGCTTGATTGGCAAGAGTAAACACTAATACTTGCGCTCCCATTGCTGTTCCAATTCCTGCACACAGAAAGATTACTACAAAAAAAGGAACGATCCCAGAACATAAGGCAATCATTCCAAGCCCTGCAGAAATAATAGGAGTTGCCCAAACAATTGCACGCCAGTAGCTTTTCCATCGTTGACACAAGGGAAGGACTAGCACACTTCCCAAAGAAAAAAATACGTACATAGCCATACTAGCATTAGATGCAACAGAAGACGTCACCCCATAAGCGGTTTGAAGAAAAGGAACTCCCCATGCCTCTGCGAAAACAACCAGCGGTGCATAAAGGAAAGCACCAATCAAGCCTGCACCCCATACCTGAGCGCTCTTAATAACCGGTAAAAAGAAACTAACCCATTGTGACGCTTGAGTAAGAAAAACACTAAATAATGATTTTTTCTGAGACTCAACGAAACCTACATCATTATTTTCACGCTCTTCTTCTAGCAGACCTTCATGAACATTTTGTTTTGGTCTATCTCGCACACACCCAAATATAATCGCTGCCAAAAGCAATCCAAATCCAGAAAGTGCGCATAACGCCATCCGCCATCCCCAAATATTTACTAATTTCGAAAGAGGATAAGAAGCGCAAAGCCCTCCAAGACACCCAATAGCGTTAGTTAACCCCGCCATTAAAGGAAAATTTTTTATATCAAACCACTCTACGATAAGTCTTAATGTACTGATAAAGGCACACGCTGACCCAATGCCAATACACACTCTCCCAAAAATTGCTACAGGATAATAGTAAGCCGTTCCTAATAAAAGCGCGCCAAATCCGCAAAACGCACAAGAAATACTAACCAAATAACGAACTCCAATCTTATCTAATAATATTCCGCAAGGGATTTGTAAACCTGAATACGCATATCCATAGACTGCTGATAATATTCCTAATTGCGTGGCTTGAATATGAAAAGTTTCCATAAAATCATTAGCCAGAACACCAGAAGACGCCCTTAATACCATTTCATAAAAATAATACATTGCAACAAGAAGCCACATCAACGTACCTTTTATCGTTTTTAAAGAGCGCACAAAGTTCATTACAAAAAACATCTATATATCACACTAAGAATGATAGAAGAAGTTGTATTAAAAGTCTATCTAAAAGCAGACAAGCCAAACGGCTTAATGTATACTCTCTTAGTTCAAATAAAAAATTAAGTCTTTTGGCATAAAATAAAGGAAATCAATTTGCTAACGGTTTAGAGATGTCATTTTTTAAGATGAATGAATGGAGGATGATTATGAGCGTAAGACGACTATTTTTTGTTTTTTGGCTGGGAGCTTCTTTGACTCAAACAGCAGAAGGCATGGTCAATCCTTTTAGTTTTCAGGTGGATGGTGTGGATTTTGGTCAAGCAACCACTCCAGATGAAAAGGCAGATTGGGCCAAGCTTGTAGATAAAGGAATGGATAAAATGGAAGCAGCACGCTATATTTTGGATAGGAAAAATTAAGAAAAAATAAAATTTATCTACAAATAATACGTCTTAAATCTCTTATACTATATGTAATTGAATAAAAAAAGAAATTTAAGACTTTTTATTATAACATATTTTTATCGAGAACCTGTATTCATGAATAAAAAAGTGTGATAAAAAAGGCTTGAAGGTGCAGAAGATGAATTAACCAAGCGATTTAAAAGAGAGGGATGTGATAAAGCATCATTTTGATAGCGGAAATTACGGCAATAAAAGCAAATACAACAAAAAAGAGGGGGGGTAATGCAGTATTTTATATAATCAAGAGCAGTTATCAATGGCGCATGCGACCAAAAGATTTTTCACCATATTCGACGGTACATGTTTTATAGACGATGTAGGATTAAGGGGGTATGGGAAAAAGTAATGAATAAACTTGTTAAGACAGGCCGAATTAAGTATGAAAGGAGTAAGAATCCCAGCTATAGCATCATTCACAAAGTGTTAAAACAAGTGTTAAACCCACAGGAGCCTCAGAAAAAATAGGTATAGATGGGGGAAAAAAGATACGTAAACGGCATAGTGGTGTTGATACGCAAGGCAATCTGATCCATATCACGGTTCATAAGGCCAATGACACAGGTGCTGGGTGCAGAGTTTTTAAGGAAATGTTGCAAAAATATCCTACATTAAAGGAAGTGTGTGCAGATGCTGGATATGGAAAACCCATGGAGGAATTTGTGAGAACTATATCGAATAAATACTATGGCAATCTCAGAGCACATATCTCAAGAATGGGCCATGCTTGCTAAAGCGTTGGATTATCGAAAGAACATTTAGCATTGCTAAATTATTTGCGAAGGGTATCTAAAGATTATGAAATTGCCATAGCGACTGCTGGAAACATGATCATGATAGCCCATTCCATGATCCTATTAAGAAGAATAGCTGAATCATGAATACAGGTTATAAGAAAAAATGAGCCTAAGCCCAACATGTAAGAAGAACATTACTTTGCTTAATTGATCACTTATTCCAATTCCATCTCTCGCAATCTTTTTATACTAATTTAGCTATATAGTTCGATAAAATCAAAAGGTGATTGATCAAGTCCAAAGAGTGTGATAAAATCTATGACGATGGTATAAAAGCATAAAGTAAAGTGGCAGTTATTGTTAAAGACGGAAACGTAGAAAAAGCGTTAATAGAAGTAAAGCGGAGACTTCAGTTGGAGGGGCTCGTAAAAGAAATTCGGAAAAGGGAGGCGTATATTCAGCCTTCAAAAAAGCGTAAAGAGCAGAAAAAAGCTGGGCGTCGCAGGTTAATGCGTGCTTTATCCCGTCGCATGGCAAAAGATGGTTTTTAACTTGATATAAAGTGACTTTTTCAGAAAGCCTACGTCTATTATATGAAAAAGATTTTGGGATGATAAGGCGCGCGACAATTGATGATACCCCTAGACTTTTGCCTCTTTTATCAGAGCTAGGTTACCCGGCTACTTTGGAGGATTTGAATAGAAGGTTTTTAAAATTCTCGAGTAATTCTGGTTTTGGCGTTGCCGTATGCGAAATGAATGAAGAAATTACAGGATTTGTTGCTTGGACAAAAACGGATCATTTGATCTCAGATGCAACTCGCTTTTTTATTGTTGGGATCGTTGTATCAGCAAACCACAGAAATATGGGTATAGGAAAAAAACTCATGAAATTTGTTGAAGATATTGCAAAACAACATTCACCAGCCATTATTGACCTAACCTCTGGTCTGAGACGTGCTCAGGACGGCACTCATGAATTTTATAAACGCATCGGATATGAAAATGAAGGTCATATGGCGAAACTTTATTTACGGAAAGAATTATGACAGGACTTCCTCTCAAGCCATTTTATTTCCTTAGGCACGGTGAAACGGATTGGAACCTTGAGCATAGAGCCATGGGCAGCCAAGATATCCCTCTCAATGATCGAGGCGTTTCTCAAGGTTTAAATGCAGCAGAATTGCTAAAAAATGAACCTATAGCGACGATTGTTAGCTCGCCTTTGCTAAGAGCTCGCAAGACGGCAGGTATCATTGCCCAGCACATAAAAGCTCCTATCATCGAAATCACTGAATTACAAGAGGCATGCTGGGGCGAAAAAGAAGGCCAGCTCAAAGGCAACGGTTTATGGATCAATGGTTGGCGGAACGGAGAAGATATCAAAGGAGCGGAAGGCTACGCTGACTTTTCATCAAGAATTAAGCGAGGACTAGAAAAGGCATTACAACACAAAGGCCCTGTTTTGATTGTATCTCATGGAGGAGTTTATTGGGTTGTGCAAGAAATCCTAGGTTTCCCAATTATTAATCTCGGTAACGCTGAGCCTATTTTTCATAGGCCTCCTGAGCATCTAAGTCATCCATGAGTCGTTTATCCTGTATCTGAAGAGAGAAATTTGTATGATTATGAATGATCCAAATATTCAATCAAGGATTGATTTAGAGGGTAAATATCTCTAGCTACTGCAAATTATTAAAACACTCAAGGAGTAGTTTTTCGAGCAGAACCTTATGTTCTCCACTTACGGTAGATAGCATGCGTGATTCAACAGCACGTATCATATCATGCGCTTGAGTCACAACTTTGTGCCCTTGATCCGTCAATTCTGTACATAAAATTCTACCATGAGAAGCATCGCTTTTACGCTCTACAAGCCCTCGCTTTTCTAAATTAGAGACAATGCCGTGCATGGTTTGAGCAGTTATAAAAGCTGACCTTGCAAGTGCCGCATTAGACGCCCCTGGCTTTAATTCTAATTGAGCCAGTACTGCATATTGTGGAGTGGTGAGATCAAGAGTCCTTAAAGCTTCGTCCATATGCAGGCGCAAAGCATGCTGGGTCTTTTTCAGTTTATATCCAAGCAAACTTTTAACACCTACCTCTTTATCTCTTGATATATCAGTGTCCTTACAATATATTATCAGTATGCTTATACTATAATAGGAGTTTGATATGAATACAACTGATAATTTGAACCTTGCTGAAAGCTATTACAATGCCATGCTTGCCAAGGATTTTGATAAGATGGCGAGCTACCTCCATGACAATGTGCATTTCATCGGGCCACTTGCAGAAATGCATGGCAAAGATGCAGTTGTTACAGCGGCGAAAAACTTTGGTGGCATATTGCAGGATATCCAAATCAGGTCACGTTTTGCGGACGGCGATCAGATTATGTTCGCCTACGATATGGTCGTTCCAGCCCCGATTGGTAAGTTCAGAGCGGCAGTGCTGATGGAATTCACGGATCGACTCATCTCTAAAATCGAGTTGTTTTATGACGCAAGCCCCTTTCAAGAAAAGAAAAGTGAGATTTTTGAAGACGATAGTAAGTGATCAAGTCAAAACCCCAAAGAATAAGACTTCCCGCTTAGAGTTTTAATTTTGAAACGCAGGATATAAATCAAGTGGTTTGGCGTCATCCCATTTTTCATAAGCTTTTGCTAGCGTTTGCTCAGCTGACTTGCGTGAATGATGAAGTAGATTATAGGCTTTTGATACCTGGATAAATGCTTGCAATCTTGAGATAAAGCGTGGCCTAGCCAAGTTTGCTTCTTGCTTCCATAATGAATCAACAGGTACAGGACCAGATGGCCAGCACTCATCTTTATCCATGATGCGCAGGGCAAATGGCATAGAGCTGAGTAGCCAAAACCCACAAGCTGCTGCATAGCTTTCATTGTATTTGGCGTCATCAAGGCTAGCCTTAATTTTGCTTGCAATTGTTTGCCTATACAATCCTTCTAACTCTAATATCACTTCTTCGGGCAAAGCTTTGGCACACCAACAGGTTGGGAAGTTCATCCTAAAATAAGTTGCATCTAGTAAGCTACTTCCAGGCCTTACCCACTCAAAATCAATCAGCTGAAGCTTGTCCTTATCTTCGTGGTCAAATACGTTGTCAGGACAAATATTGCCATGGGTGAGCACATAGAAATCTCCGGGGCTTAAGCTCATTTCGATCACATCTATGGCTTCTTGTTTCACTGCATTTGTAAAAGCACGTATCATATCATGGGCTTGGATAACAACTTTGTGATCTTGATCCGTCAATTCTGTGCACAAAATCTTACCATGGGAAACATCATTTTTACGCTGAATTAAACCCCGTTTTTCTAAATTAGAGACAATACCGTGCATGGTTTTGGCGGTGATAAATGCTGACCTTTCAAGTGTCGCATTAGACGTTCCTGGCTTTAGCTCTAATTGCGCAAGCACTGCATATTGCGGAGTGGTGAGATTAATAGTTCTTAAAGCTTCATCCATATGAAGGCGCAGGGCATGTTGGGTCTTTTTCAGTTTGTACCCAAGCAAACTTTTAACACCTACCTCTTTATCTCTTGATATATCAGTGTCCAAATTATCAGCATGCTTATACTATAATAGGAGTTTGAATGAACACAACTAATAATTTGGGCCTTGCTGAGAGCTATTATACTGCCATGCTTGCCAAGGACTTTGATAAGATGGCTGGCTACCTGCATGAAAATGTGCATTTCATCGGACTGTTTAGTCCAAATCTTATACGGGCCTGTTGGTGACAAAAAACTTTCTTTCATTTCACTCTCTCTAAAATAAAATCACATCTCTCTTGCACCGTCAGCCCTTTGGGTGCCACAATGATATCAAAGCCAAATTCTTTATACACATCGAGGTGGATCTGCTCAAAAATTAAAGCATCATCATAGCTTATTTTTCTGGCGTCGGTATGTTCGATAACCCCTAGATTTTCAAAAAAGAATATATGGTTCTGGTAAACGCCGTTTTTTAGGCAACGATCAATTTCATCAAGCAACACAGGCGAAGGCTTAAATTCTGTATTTTTCCAATTGGCCAAATATTTACCAAGGGCGCAGGTGCAAAGTGGCGCGCGGTCATAAAACTTCAGATCTCCAGCAGTATTCATCTGCCGCTCTTTTTGCATAAGTGTAATTTTATCGACAAACTCAGGCTCTTCCCATGGCGCATCGCAGCCATTAGCTTGCTCTGCTAATTACATCCGTTGCAGCTTCATGAATGACTGCATGCCCTAATTTTTCTAGCTCTTTTAGACAAGAGGTTTTTCCACTTCCTGGAGTGCCGGTAAAGATGAAGCGTCTCATGTTAATGCATTTTTTGTCCATTAGGAACCTTTTGATCAGCTGTTATCAAACATATAGCGCCGCTTTCATCTGCAAATCCCACAAGCAAAAACTGAGAGGTAAATCCTGCTATATTTTTCTCTCCCAAATTAACGCATCCCACAATTTGGCGCCCAATAAGAGTCTGTGGCGTATAATGCACAGTCACCTGAGCTGACGTCTGCAATATGCCAATCTCAGGTCCAAAATCTGCCCACACTTTGAATGCCGGATTTTTTGCCCTTGGAAATTCTTCTACTTTGACAAGCGTACCAGAGCGTAAATTCACTCGCTCAAACTCTTCGTATGTTATTGTTGTCATTTGTTACCTTCGATTCGATCTATAATTTTTGTCATTTTTTCTTTTGCGTCTAGCTTGGCACGCTGACTGGCCCCAATCTCTTCTTTTTTATCGTCTTCTATGTGGTTTGAAAAAATAATTCTTCTATCGCCTTTTTCAATCCAACCAATGAACCAGCCATGATATAAATCAGGATTTTTTACACCAAAGGCATTTAACAGACTGCCCTTTCCTGTTTTGCCATAAAACTTCCAGCCGTTTTTTAACTCTTCTACAAATAGGATATTTTTTGTCATTGTTACTGCGTGCAGCTTAACAGGCAATTTTCCCGCTAGCATCTTCTGTAAAAAGGCGACTTGCTCTGCGCTTGAAATCTGCAGAGAACTCGATAACCAAGCATTTGTAAGGCCGTTGTTTTGTCCTTTGTCTCCTGAAAGGTCCTTATTTCCGTAATCAAATTTTGTGACATACTTCTTGAAATTTTCCATGCCAAGTTGTTTTGTTAAAACTTGGCTATACCAAACACAGGATTCTTTCATCCAGCTTTTGGGAGTTTGATCTTGCTTCCAAACCTCTCGCCAATCAACATAACCTTCTTTAAAAGGCCATACAGGATGCATTTCATCTATAAGAATACC
This sequence comes from Holospora elegans E1, assembly GCF_000648275.1. Classification (NCBI taxonomy): domain Bacteria; kingdom Pseudomonadati; phylum Pseudomonadota; class Alphaproteobacteria; order Holosporales; family Holosporaceae; genus Holospora; species Holospora elegans. The sequence goes on from NZ_BAUP01000130.1 coordinate 13,768, forward strand.
AGAATCAAATCCTATGAGGCTTAAAGTGATTTTAAAAGTAGACATAGGTGCATAGCGCTTTTCCGGGTCACCCTCACTTTGTAAAACTTTTCCATTTTCTTTTGCAATAAAACAGCCGTCAGCAAACGCAATACCCGCTGATAACATAATAGAACATAACAACAAAATAACTTTTTTCATGATTTACCCCATACTCCCCCTCACTTTTTTGAAGGGGCTTTAAAAGATCCGAAAGAGAGGCTATTTTATTAAAAATAAACAACAATGTTTAATGCAAATTAACCTCTCATCCCGCGCAGAGACTTTTAAAACCTTCGTACTTAGTATGATCGATCAGCAAAATGTTCAGCATCCTGCGCTGATCCACAAGATGAACGCTCCAGCTTCAATAAAATCCCAGCTTGAACGCGTCAGGCGTTTTTTTAAAAGGACAAGGAATTGATTCTGGACTCTTCTCAAAAGCCTTGATATCAAGCATTTGGGAGCAAGTTCCTAAAATGCATTTAATGCTCGATGGCACCAATTGGAAGTTTGGAACGCAGAATATCAATTGCCTCGTACTAGCTGTTAAAGTTGGAAAGATTACGTTTCCTTTGTTTTAGAGCATGCTTGATCACCAGGAAAATTCGCACACCCTAGCACGCATCAGTTTATTAAGCCAATTTAAGGAAATCTTTGGGGTCGATAAAATTCTCTCCTTTTCAGCTGATCGCGAATTTGTGGGCAAAGATTGGATCACTTATTTGTTTGACTTATTTGTTTGACTTATTTGTGTGACCACAAGATCCCTTTTTTTATCCGTATAAAAGATAATCAATTGGCCAACTTCGGCACTTCTAAAAAGTCTTTGAAGGATTTTTTTACTCACCTAAATACGGACGAAAGCCGCCATCTGTATAACATGCTGGATGATCCTAGGGGGTTTATCGTAGGTAAAAAGATTAAAGATGCGTACCTTGTCATTTCATTTGCTCAAGATAAAGACCGGGTACTAAACAAACAAAGATGGGAAATACCCCTATGAAAGATTTGGGAAGACTTTCCAAACTTATGACCATTGTCGCTGTTGCTATTTTATACGCTTCTATAACGGGCCTTACACAAGAAATTGCTTACAAAAAAACAGTCAGAGTGCCTTTGGTATTCATACTTCACAAGGGGACTCAGGTGGATCAAAGATAAACTCTTATTCTTTGATTTCAGCGATCTTTTAAACTACCTGAAAAAAAGTGAGGGGGGAGTATGGTCTTTATTAAATTTTTACATTTTTTTGATAGAATAAAAGAGTACGAACTAACTTGTAAATAAAAATGTTAAATAAATTACTTATGATTGCCTTATGTGCAAATACAGTAGTCTATGCTGGCCAAGAAATCCATACCTTCCAACCATCAAGAATATATTCTAATCTAGCAACGCCTTTTATTGATGTTTTTAAAAATTTTAGTGAAGAATTAATGAAACAAAATGAAACAAAAACTAGGGAACTCTACGCTGAGAGTTTTTTTAAAATAGTGAGATCTCTTTACGTTCAAAACATAGGGCGGGCGCTAAGTCTATTATTTTTCTTTGATTTCGATAAATCTGATGAAGAAAAAAGTGGTACATACAAGGATGACTACGCTAGACAAAAAGATTACTACAAGCAATTCTTAATACAAAAAGATAAAATTAAGAACTATCCTCATAGTGCACCAGAACTTCAGGAACTTCAGGGATACCAAAAAACACTAAAGGAATTTTTTTTAAAAACAAGCAACGATCTTCTTGATGTGTATAAAGAAGAGAGGAGTGCAGCTATCCCCAAGATGAGAGTCCTATTTGATTTTACTCAAGCTCTATATCGCCCAATAGAAGACGCAGAAGAATATATTAAAAAATTATTAAAGAAAAAAAGGAACGGGCAATAAGTTTTTTGGTTTTCTAAGAAAATAACAAATTAACTTTTTATATTAGATGTTAAGAGCTTTCCAGATTCTTTATGACATTGTTATCGATGAAAGTAGCTTTGCTCAGCAAAGAACTCATGGATATTTCCTAAAGAGGGGGCTTATTGTGAGTTTATTTCAACCTTCTCTTAACACAGCTTTTTTGATGCTTGGGTAATTCAAGGACTTCTTCTAAAACTACTGCCTAGAAGTGTACTCGTTATGGATAACGGGACTTTTCATAAGGGGGAAAAGATGAAAGAAGATCTGGGAAAGGATGGGCACGAACTTTTTTATTTACCGCCATATTGTTTTCCAGATCTTAACTCCCATTAAACATAAATGCGCTCAAACAAGGGATTATCGAAGAAAAAATCAATGAATGCTATTTGTAATCATTTATATTTTCTTTACTATAAAAGTTCCAAAAAATATTTTTAAATTTTTCCAAAGCGAAGGAATTTCTTCTGTTACTTCAAGGCTAATTGTTGAAAAAGAGAAGGGGGGGAGTGCTTGCGTGATTTCATTAAACTCTTTGTGACTTAAATTAATTTTTTCAAAAAATAAAGGATCGTCAGTTTTTCTTTTTCCTAATACTTCTAGAGTTTTGATGAAATTTTCTTTGTTTTTTTAGAAAATTTAGAAAATTTTTCAAATTATCTATCTTCCTTTGATAAATTAAAAAACTTTTGTTTCATAACCTTTACATTATAGCTTTTGAATAAAGGTTTTAAAATTTCTCTTAAATCGTATTCTAAAAATTGTTCAAAGTTTTTGTCTTCTAAGCTTTCGTTTCTCTGTAGTTGTCTTTTTTTTAAATTTTAATTCTCTTATTCCCCCCAAAATCTGAAGTCTCTAGTTCTATTAGTTCAAGATTTTGCGAATCTATTTATTCTTGTCTGTTTGCTTGCCTGGGTTCTTCTTGTTCTGGAGGGGGGCATGGATTGCAAAGGAGCTTGCTGATAGAAACAATAATTAATAACATATTAAAAATAAAAAAATCATTTTTTTAATTACAAATAAAATTGCAATATTTATTGTATTGAATAAAAACACAAATTATTGAAAAATTTTATTCGTCTGATATTCATTGATTTAAAAAAAGTGAGAAAAATCAAGCAGAATCTTGATTGGTATGGATTGTTTTTTTAGTAAAAATCCGGATACAATGAAGAAATTTTGTGGTGTTTTTTATCACGATGAGTACTTCTTATTCAGTTTCACTTCCTAAAACTCATTTTCCCATGAAAGGAGATCTCGGATTGCGGGAGCCTTTTATTCTGGAATGGTGGCAAAACATAGGTCTTTATGCGCGCATTCGAGATTTAAGAAAGGGGCGTCCCTTGAAGGTTCTTGCAGACGGCCCTCCTTATGCTAATGGGCCTATTCATTTGGGGCATGCACTAAATAAAATCCTAAAAGACACTGTGAATCGGTTAAATGTTATGCACGGATTTGACATAGACTTTGTTCCAGGGTGGGATTGTCATGGTCTTCCTATCGAAGCTCAAATGGAAAAAGAGTATCTTAAAAAAGGAATTTCTAAGCGAGAAGTTTCTTTGCAAACGCTTCGAGCAGATTGCCAAGCTTTTGCTGAGCGGTGGATACAAGAGCAGTCGCTAGCGATGCAAAGACTTGGAGTTATTGGACAATTTGACGCTCCCTATAACACCATGAAGGCGCATTTTGAAGCTTGCGTTGTTCAGGCGCTTTTTGAGCTTCTTCAAAAAGAGTTTATTTATCAAGGAACTCGTCCTGTTTTGTGGTCATGTACAGAACAAACTGCGTTGGCGGAAGCAGAAGTAGAGTACAAGGATGTGACCTCTCTTGCGCTGTATGTTAGGTTTCCTATTCAAAAGAACACTCTGGGGTGCGAGCTTTTGCACTCGTGTTCTGCAGCAGAAAATTCTAGCTTTTCTGTTTTGATTTGGACAACAACACCGTGGTCTTTGCCAGGAAATCGGGCAATTTGTTACCATCCAGAACTTTCTTATGAAGCGCTTCAGATAGAAGATGAAGATTCCTTAATGTGGAAAAAAGGAGAATGGGTTATTGTAGCCCAAGATCGTGTTCCTTTTATACAAAAGACCTTAGGGATTAAAAATTACAGTAATGTATTTGCATTAACAGAAGAAAATCTTCGGCGTATTCGGTGTTTTCATCCTTTGCGCGCGTTAGGCTATACGTTTGATGTTCCTTTATTACCTGCATCTCATGTTACGTGTGATATTGGAACTGGGTTGGTCCATACCGCCCCTGCTCATGGTCCGGAAGATTTTGCTGTGGGGCTTAAGTATCAGTTAGAAGTTCCTGAAACTATTCTTCCCGATGGAACATTTTCTTGCTGTGTTCCCGCCTTTGCCGGCATAAATATGTGGAAGTCAGAAGAAGTTATTAAAGATGCTTTAGAAAAAGAAGGTACGCTGGCTTTTTCTCATCCTTACCTACACAGTTATCCTCATTCTTGGCGTTCTAAGACGCCTTTATGCTATAGGGCTACTCCCCAATGGTTTATTCGTCTAGATAAGAAAGGGCATGAAGAGTCTTTACGAAATAAGGCTCTGCGTTCTATCGAAGAAGGACAAGTTTCTTGGCATCCAAAGTCTTCAGCCCATCGTCTGGCAAATATGGTGCGTAATCGGCCTGATTGGTGTATTTCAAGACAACGTGCTTGGGGGATTCCCTTAATGTTCTTTGTAAATAAGAAAACTGGAGCATGTTTAAACGATCCCCTTGTATTTAAAAAATTGTATGAAAGGGTTTTAAAAGAAGGGGTAAATTTCTGGTTTACGGACGCTCCTTTCCATATGTTTCCTGATATTTCTGCTCAAGATTGGATAAAAGTAGAAGATATCATGGATGTTTGGCTAGAATCGGGCTTGACTTATAGAGCCGTCCTTAAAGAGTGCAGTACAGAACTTCAGCCGTTATGGCCTGCTTGGGCATATTTTGAAGGATCTGATCAACATCGAGGGTGGTTTCAGTCTTCATTGTTGACAGGTATTGCGTTAGAAGAGCGCCCCCCGTTTCGAAGTGTTTTGACTCATGGGTTTTTGTTAGACAGCTCAGGGGAAAAGCAATCCAAATCTAAGGGCAACGGTATCGACCCTGTTGAGTTTGTAAAAGAGCATGGGGCAGATTTATTACGTTTGTGGGTTGCTCACGAAGATTATGAAAAAGATATTCGTGTGGGAGATGAAGTTTTCGCACGAGTTAAGGACATGTATAAGAAATACAGAAATACTTTAAGGTTTATGTTGGGGGTTCTTCAAGGAATTGGTGTGGAAAACATTTTGCCAATACATCAGCTTGATTTTCTTAGTCGCAGGGTTTTGTACACTTTGTTTCGTGCGCATCAAGAGCTTTTAGAGACGTTATCTTTGGAAAAAGTAGCTCAGGCAGATTTTCAAGGGAGATGTTTAAACATTCAGTATTTTTTGAAAAGTGTTATGCAGGTTTGTACCGATCTTTCAGTTTTTTATCTGGACGTTAAGAAAGATGTGTTGTATTGTGATGCTCTTGATAGTTTTTCTCGAAATCAAGTGCGAACAACTTTACTGTATTGCTTTATCTTTTTGTGTAAGCATTTGGCACCTATTCTTCCCTTTACAACAGAAGAAGCGTGGACTATTTTTGGAAAAGAGGTTTTTGGACTTGGATCTTTTATTTCTACTCGTGAGTGGAAAAAGGATCTTCAGTCTAATACCGGAACCTTGTTGAATTGGCTTAAAGAAGAAGAGGTACTACAAGAGTGTGCATATTGGTCAGTTCATCTTCAAGATATATTTTCCCCTCCTGCTTGTTTTGCAGATTGGGATGGTGCAGGCTGTGTTGAGCATATTTTAAGCATTCGAGGTCAAGTGACTGAGGCGCTGGAGTCTTATCGGAAAAATAAAGAAATCAAGGGAAGTCTTGACGCAGGTGTTCAGATCTACTTAACACAAAAAGATGAGGGAATTGCAGGAAAGTATAAAGAGTGTTATGAAAAAATTTTACTAGAATTGTGCTTAACTTCCGATCTTAAAATTTTTTGGGATCAAGATAGTCCTGCGATAAAAATAGATGTTTTGAGTTGGCATAAATGTCCAAGATGTTGGAAAAAGTACAAAGATGTTCAAGAGGGACATTTGTGTACGCGGTGTAAAGAGGTTGTGGAAAGTTGTGGATGATTAGTTGGCAAGAGGGAAGTTAGAAAAAATCAAAAAATACGATTTATGTTACCATAAGTTCACACACTGCTTGTAATAGTGTGCTCATGGAGAAAGGTTTTACCAGAAATAATCCCTTTGCTCCTAATCCTTGTTGGTGAGAAAAATAGAAATGAGACAAGTTTTCTTCAACAATGTGTAAATCTTTTTGATCTGAGGAAATAAGAATAAAACGTGTGTTAGGCCAAATTTCTGCCACAAATCGTAAAAGGCTTATTCCGGTTTCTCCTGGCATATGGCGGTCTGTGATTAAAATATGTGCTCCGTGGTGCTGGTGTAGCAGTTTTCTTGCGCTTAGCCCGTTGTTTGCGGTATAAATAGTCCAATGTAGAGGAAGGTGTTGACTGAGGTAGTGATACATTACGCCTAATAACCCAAGATCGTCATCAACGACAAGGCACTTCATTATTTAACAAGTGTACTTTTTTATAATGTAACAAAAAACAAAAATAAAAATTAAAAAAATTTACTGCTTAAGTTGATTTTTTATCTAGAAAAAAAATTTATAAGCGATTAATTTCCTTTGTGTGCTTTTTTTTTCAACGAAATCAAGGTAAAATAAAAATACAAAGCTAAGCATTAATATCTATTAGGAGATTTTTTCGCATTATGTCTGAAACTCACCCTTTAAATCTGTATCGTAATATTGGAATTATCGCTCACATTGATGCGGGAAAAACCACAACTACTGAGCGTATTTTGTATTATACCGGCCGAAGTCATAAAATTGGTGAGGTTCACGAAGGACTTGCCACTATGGATTGGATGGAACAAGAACAAGAACGAGGCATTACAATCACCTCTGCAGCGACGACGTGTTTTTGGAATGGGCATCGGATCAATCTTATCGACACCCCTGGTCACGTAGACTTTACTATAGAAGTAGAGCGTTCTTTACGGGTTCTAGACGGCGCAGTTGCAGTATTTGATAGTGTTGCAGGGATTGAGCCTCAATCAGAAACAGTTTGGCGTCAGGCCAATAAGTATAAAGTTCCTAGAATCTGCTTTGTAAATAAAATGGATCGTTTAGGGGCAGATTTCTTTCGTTGCGTTCATATGATTCAAGAACGTCTAGGAAGTAAGCCTATAGTAGTTCAATTGCCCATAGGAAAAGAAGGCGCGTTTATGGGGATTATTGATCTGGTGGCGTTGAAAGCGATTTACTGGCATATAGAAAGTCTTGGTGAAACATTTAGTATTTGCGATATTTCTCATTGGCTTTCTAGCGATGCTTTAGAGCGTACCGATGAATTTTTAAAAGAAATTCAAGATCAAATAGTTAAAGATGGTGGAAATTTCGATGCTTTGAGGCTCCACATTAAGAATACATTAACGCTTGAGCTTATTCGTTCTGTTCAAACGTACAGAGGGGCTTTGTTAGAGGCCGTTGTAGAGCAAGATGATGGAATACTGGAAAAATTTTTGGAAGGCAAAGCCTTGACAGAACAAGACATCAAGCGTTGCTTAAGAAAAGGGAGTCTTGCTTTTTCGTTTGTTCCGGTATTGTGTGGATCTGCTTTTAAAAACAAGGGTGTTCAAACGTTATTAGATGCAATCCTTGATTATTTGCCATCTCCTCTTGATATTCCAGATGTAGAGGGGGTTATTCCAGACACCGAGACTGTTGTATATAGAAAGCCGGACTTTGGTGCTCCTCTTTCCGGGTTGGCGTTTAAGATAGCAACAGATCCTTTTGTGGGGTCTTTGACGTATTTTCGTGTTTATTCAGGAAAACTAGAAACAGGAATGACGTTGCTAAACACGATTAAAGGTAAAAAAGAACGCATCGGTCGTATGCTTTTGATGCATGCAAATTCTCGAGAAGACATAAAGGAAGCTAGAGCGGGGGATATTGTTGCTTTAGCAGGGTTAAAAGAAACCACAACGGGGGATACGTTGTGTGCTATTAATGATCCGATTATTTTGGAACGTATGGAGTTTCCTGATTCGGTTATTTCTGTAGCGGTAGAGCCAAAAACCAAAAGCGATCAAGAAAAAATGGGATTAGCGTTGTCTAAGTTGGCTTCTGAAGATCCTTCTTTACGTTTTTCTTCTGATCAAGAAACGGGGCAGACGTTAATTGCGGGAATGGGAGAGCTCCACTTAGAAATTATCGTTGACCGTATGAAGCGAGAGTTTAAGGTAGACGCCACTGTGGGAGCTCCGCAAGTAGCTTACAGAGAAACTATCTCTAAAACTTACGAAATTGATTATACACACAAAAAGCAAACAGGAGGTGCTGGACAGTTTGCTCGGGTTAAAATTATTTTTTCGCCTCTAGAGCCTGGTGCTGGCTTTGTGTTTGAGAACAAAATTATCGGGGGAGCGATTCCAAAAGAGTACATCCCTTCGGTAGAAAAGGGGATCAATAACGCGCGCCAAACAGGGGTGTCGTTTGGTTTTCCCACAGTGGATTTCAAAGCAACTTTGATAGACGGTTCTTATCACGACGTTGATTCAAACACCTTAACTTTTGAAATCGCAGGAAGAGCTGCTTTTAGAGAGGCAGCAGCAAAAGCAGGACCAAAAGTTTTAGAGCCCGTAATGAAAGTGGATGTCGTTACACCAGAAACCTACATGGGAGACGTTATGGGAGACTTAAATTCTCGCAGGGGGCAAGTACAAGGTATGGAAGATCAGGGGAACGCAAAAACAATCAGCGCTCAAGTTCCGTTGTCTGAGCTTTTTGGGTACGTGAATACTTTACGTTCTATGAGTCAGGGGCGTGCTACGTACTCTATGGAATTTTCTCATTACGCTTTGGTTCCAGAAGCTATGTGTGTAAAAATTAAGAAAAAAGAGTGGAAAGGGGGGTAACACTTAGAACATCCTTTTTTATAAGCAAGCTCTTCTAAAAAAAGAAGGGCTTTTTTAAAGAGAGATGTATGCAGCCTACGGGGTCAAGTGAACCTCAGTAGGGTGTTTTTTATTCTAGTTCCATCTGGTCTGGGTTTCTTGGGGCTTGATCGTGTTCTGATTCTTCTGAATTTTCTGGGGATTTTTGTTCTTTTTTTTGTCGTGACGATTCTCCTGAGTCTTTTGACTGATCTTCTTGTGACATTTTTGATCGCTTTTCTTCTTCCATTTCATCTTGTCTACGCTGTACGGGTTGACTTTTTCTATTTGGTCTAGGTGGTTTGTTTTCTGGCTCTTCCTCCATTTTTTCTCTTTTCATTAATTCTTCAAAATCTGAAAAATTATTTTTTGTTTCCGGAGAGTTATTAAAATTATTTTTTGTTTCCGGAGAGTTATTAAAACTGAAGGAGTGGCTTCTTTGTCGCGGAGCAGGAGGTGAGTTGGGGGAGTTGTTTGGGGCTTGGTCTAGAGTTTTTTTTTGATCAGTCTTTATTTTTTGTTGTGCATGTTTAGGAGCTGGCCATGCAGAGTTAAAAGAAATTACTAGCATGCTAAATATAATTATATTCATTTTTTTGATACAAATTTTCATATTAATTTTAGCTATCAAAGGAAAAACTCCTTGGCAATTTATTCTAAATCAGTGGACAATTCATCTTGAATATTTTATACCTAATCCTAACCATTTTTTACTGGGACTAAACATTTGAATCCAATAGAGAAATTCTGGGCTAATATGAAGAGGGGGATTGAATGCAATATACTAAAATTCAACGCTCTATTCGACGCTATTTCGTGCTTCTTCAAAATATCCAATTCAACCTAAATTACTATATAGATAAAACGTCATAAAAAGAATGTGACAATGGAGCTAGATAGAGTATAATTATGTAATGACAAAATTAGACAAGTAATGACAAAATTAGACAAAGAGAAATTATACAGAAAAATTTCCAGATAGGTGTAGCTATGAAAGAGGTAAGAGGGTAAGGGGTTAGGAGTCAGCGCTTCTGGTAAAGATATGCAAAACAACGTTTAGGAGTGACGTATAAAAAACTCTCAATTCTCCGATCCAGAGAAAAAATCTATGTTTTGCCAAAAAATTGAAAAATTGAAAAATGAAGATAAGTAGATAGGTTATAAGCAGATAGGTTATAGTGATGAAGGTGGTTTTGCTCATGATATACCAAGAACGCATTGGTACTCTGATAAAGGTAAGCGGTGTTATAGGCTCTCATGACTGGGGGGAAACAAATCCCATAGGCGCTTTAATTGGCAAATACAAATACAATTGCAATTGGTTTGAATCTGGCTTACAAAGGGGGTTACATCTTGGGGGCAGCAGAGTTTTATTACCTAATCTACCTACAAAAAGTGTGAGTGTTATGGACAATACTTCTTTCCACAAAGGTATAGAAATACGGAAAATTATTGAGAGCTCTTGTCATACATTACTGTACTGACCTTCTTATTCACCTGATTTGAATCCTATTGAGAAAAAGTGGGCTCAAGCTAAGCATATACGACGAACTAAAAATTATTAGATTGATCAAATCTTCAACTCTTATCTGTGACTCTTTTATATGATCTTAGCTATATTATAATCATCGACGTAAACTTAAATCGTTAAAATATCTCCCTTTGATATTATTCTTAAAGAGTTTGAGCAAAATTCGTCAAACTTTAATCATAATCCAAACCATATAGTGTTGGGACTAAACAGACTAATGTCACATAAAAAAGTCATGTACTACGAGAATAAATTACGCCAGAATGTTTATCAAAAATTCCGTAAAAAAGTTCTACAGCTGAAATCAGCTGGTGAGAGTTTTATCAATTTCCCTGATCTTCCCCTAATTCAAAATTGTTTGTACACAAGTAAAGTAAAGTAAAGTTTAGGCCTAGATGGCTTATTCAAAACAGGAACACTATTTTCAAAAAAGTAACAGGGCAAATACCATTATATATCTTGGAAAACAAAACACTTGCACCATATACTCCCCCTCACTTTTTTGAAGGGGCTTTAAAAGATCCGAAAGAGAGGCTATTTTATTAAAAATAAACAAAAATGTTTAATGCAAATGAACCTTCGTACTTATCGATCAGCGAAAGGTTCAGCATCCTGCGCTGATCCACAAGAAGAACTCTCCACCTTCAATAAAATCCAAGCTTGAACGCATCAGGAGTTTTTTTAAAAAGACAAGTAATTGATTCTGGACTCTTCTCAAAAGCCTTGATATCAAGCATTTGGGAGCCAGTTCCTAAAATGCATTTAATGCTCGATGGCACCAATTGGAAGTTTGGAACGCAGAATATCAATTGCCTCGTACTA
>NZ_BAUP01000129.1:0-4489 GCF_000648275.1 Holospora elegans E1
ACCAAGTTTAATATATTCTATTACTTGCTCCCTTAGATCGAAGCTGTTTTGTTTCTTTGTCATTTTCTGTTAAAAATAACACCTCTCTTCCCCATTTTTAATCTGAATTACTATAGTATGAAAACGTAATACCTAAAATCGAGTAAATTAATAATACTGAGTTTTTAAATTTTATATAATTGTACTCATAAATTTTATATAATTGTACTCATTTCATAGCTTTTGGCTGTATGTTAGGATACAATTCTAAATTCGTGTTTATTAAATCGTTTTACCCAAAAGAAAAAAGCTTTATCAGTGCTTTATATTGGAATTGAAAACAAAAATCCTTAACGTAGAATGAATCTTATCTAAAATTAAAAATTATTACAGAATTGATAAATAAAAAATATGACTTTAAAAAAGGTTAAAATAGATCAAATCAAAGCGTTTACTTCTTATTCCTATCTTAACCCAAAGCCTTGTTTTACAAATATTTTAATAAATTCTTCCTGCATTCATTAATTTTTTATTTAATGACAAATATACTGCAAAATATTCTTAATTATTACGTATCGTGTTAAATCTTTAAACGAAGAATATAAAAATACTAATCCAAGAATAAAAATAGAAATCCAAAGTAATACCTGAGTAAACCGATGAGGAATAGGTCTTCCCAAAATCCACTCCGCCACGGATAAAACGATATTTCCTCCATCTAATAGAGGGATAGGCAATAAATTGAAAAATCCTAAAGCAATAGAAAGAGATGTCATCAATAAAATAATCATTCCTGGATCTTTTTGCTCTAAGACATCGCGAGCCTGATGAGCAATCCCCAAAGGTCCAGAAAGATTCGTCATATTTGACTTTTTAAAAATTTCTAACGGTCTTTTACTTTCGTTAATAAAAACAGTAAAAATACTACCAATATAGCTTTCTGTTGGAACTTTTTTCCACGTACACCCTGGGGTGATACCGACATTTCCTTTCCAGACTTCATTGAGACTAGGAGTCTTTTCTGATTTTAGATCAACTTCCACAACTTCGTCATCTCTATAAACATTAAAGTGAAGAGTATTCCGCAAAGGAGTGGATTCTAAAACAGATAAAATATCCTGAAAAGAGCCAATAGGATGGTCTTGTATTTGTAAGATTTTGTCTTTAGGAAAAAGTACGCCTTTTGCAGGAGAAGATTCGCTAACTTTTCCAATGATAGGCTCATTCAAATCCGGAAGTCCAACGGTTAAAACCATAGTCGCAATCAATCCAAAAGCTAAAAGATAATTAGCAAAAGGTCCAGCAAATGCAATAATAATTTTTTGCCAAGGTTTCTTGTTTGTAATACTAGATTGCTCATCAGAATCCTTTGTTGTCAGTCCTGAAGGATCTTCATCTCCTAAAAATTTTACATAGCCCCCTAACAAATAAGGAGAAATCTTCCATACTGTTCCATTCTTATCTTTCCATTGATATAAAGCAGGACCAAAACCGATAGAAAAACTTTCAACAGATACACCCTGCCAACGAGCAGCCAAATAATGACCCAATTCGTGAAAAATAACTAACGGACATATTACCAGTACAAACGAAAAAATAGTTTTTACTAATGAATAAAGATTTAATAGCATTATTCTCCTATCTTACATAGCATAGCTCATTATCTCAAAACTTCCTAAAAAAGCAATGGTTACTATTATATAGATTAGGCCGTGTGCTCGATTAATCCAAAAAAACATTCAAACCAAGTGAATGGTGCCCAGAAAATCTACAGACATTTTATCATAGAGTGTGGGGAAATAGTGCGGTATTACTTTAAGTTTGGCAAAAAAATTCTTGATTAAATGACGAGATTTATAAAGATTTAAGTTGTGACTTGTTTTATCCATTAAATTCTCAGAAACGCCTATGTTTTCATAAGTTTTAGCACTCCCCCTCACTTTTTTTCAGGTAGTTTAAAAGATCGCTGAAATCAAAGAATAAGAGTTTAATTTTTCTCACAAATTCGCGATCAGCTGAAAAGGAGAGAATTTTATCGACCCCAAAGATTTCCTTAAATTGGTTTAATAAACTGATGCGTGCTTGGGGGTGCGAATTTTCCTGGTGATCAAGCATGCTCTAAAACAAAGGAAATGTAATCTTTCCAACTCTAACAGCTAGTACGAGGCAATTGATATTCTGCGTTCCAAACTTCCAATTGGTGCCATCGAGCATTAAATGCATTTTAGGAACTGGCTCCCAAATGCTTGATATCAAGGCTTTTGAGAAGAGTCCAGAATCAATTCCTTGTCCTTTTAAAAAAACGCCTGATGCGTTCAAGCTTGGATTTTATTGAAGGTGGAGAGTTCTTCTTGTGGATCAGCGCAGGATGCTGAACATTTCGTGATCGATCATACTAAGTACGAAGGTTTTAAAAGTCTCTGCGCGGGAATTGTGAAAAGCTAATATTCTTGTTATCTTATTTATTAAGGAAGAGAGGTTCATTTGCATTAAACATTGTTGTTTATTTTTAATAAAATAGCCTGTCTTTCGGATTTTTTAAAGACCCTTCAAAAAAGTGAGGGGGAGTATGCTAATGGCTGATCAATAAACGATTAATTTAATTGTAGTGCAAAGTGATCAAATAAAAACATTCTTACGTTAGTAAAAGTCCTCCATCAAAATTATAAGACATAAATTTAGGATTTTTTGCAGAGAAATCGTTTTAACTGTGTCTTTATTTTACGCGAAAATTTTATAGCGTGTTGAATCGGGTTCATAGCAAACTTTGCTCCAATTTTTTACTAAGAGTTTGTCGTGCAAATGTTTTGGAATTTTTCCATCTATTCCTTTTTCAAAAACAGATACCCATATTTCGTTAGATCGATACCATTCATCCCCCTGCCGTTTAAAAAAATGATTTTTTTCAAAAACTGAAAACGTCTGCATAGGGTGTGCAGAACACCGAATCTCTCCTTTTAACCTACCGCTTGCAATAAAAACCCTAAATTGAAATGTGTGGGGGGTGGTGTTGGTGACTTGCCAATCAACATAGTTCCAAAAAACGGCAGCGCCGCTTCCAAAAGGTAAGACTCGTCCTTGATCAGGAAAGGGATCGTAACTATGCAAACTGCGCTCTACCACTGTTAAAGGCGTGTGCCAGGCCATCCAATTCAGTAAATTAGACAATTGACAAATGCCTCCTCCTATTCCTGCTCTTGCTTTGCCTCTTGATATTTCCATTCCTTCTAAAAATCCTTTTTTTCTGTGGGTCTTCCTATCATGTACCAAAACGAAAAAGTTTGTCCTGGTTTGATAATACAATTGTTAATTTTTTCTATAGCTAGCTTAAGGTTGACGATTTTGTTACGTTGCCATTTCATGTAGAGCGGATCATCAGTTAAATAATTTCTTATCAATTTAGAATTGTGCCGAGTACACCGGTATGTTAACTGTTCCTTAGAAAAATCAAGACTATAAGTTTTTTTGTGAAAAAAAAGGTAAATAAAACGGACAATTCTTTTTTGCCATATTCTTACGAAATATACAATTGGGCTTACCTCACTAAGTAATTTTTTCTGACTTTTCTGGAGGGGGGCGGATTTCTTCATAACAACTTTCCTTACGTTACACATTGATAGAATTTTACGCATAGTCTGATAGTGCACGATTACTCTACATACCCTACTTTCATTAAATATTTTAATTCTCTAAAAGCTTGCTCTACAAAAAAATTTCTTAAATTTTTTCTGCTCTACAGAAAAAAGATTGCACCTAAACAATTGTTGTAAACAAAATGAAATTCTAAAATTTTTATTTACTGAAAAAAAAGAATCTTTCTTTAATCGCTGAAGAATTTTCTTTACAAACAGAACCACATTTTTTGACGTTTTTTGTATCCAGTATAGATTTTACTTAACCAAAGAAAAATTCAAACATAACCCAAGATATATTTTTTAGCTTATAAGGAGCAATGAAGTTTTGGCGTGTAAATTAAATTAAAAACATTTTACTTTTCATGCATTAAGAGAATAAATATTAAATATTTAATGTTAATTCTAACAAACAACTACAAGAGTATTTTACACTTTTTCAAACTTAACAGCAAGATTTTTAAATAAAAAACAAACCTAAGTTAAAATTTAGTTTCAACGATTTAAGGTCCTTGAACTACGATAAAAAATATGAAACAATTGTCATGAGTATTCTGATAGTATAGTCCAAAAGTAGAAAACAATTTAAGCTGTAAATCTTTGCATTTATCTTTCTTAAAAAAGCCTTTAACTAAAGACACTTTTTATTAGAATCAGTAAAGGAAGTCTTTTAAAAATCTCTAAAAATGATTGTATGTAAATTTTGTGAATGTTCGGAGAGCTTTAAAATCGGTTTTGTTCGAGGGGTTCAGAGGTGAAAACGTAAAAAATGTGGAAAAATTTTCACGAGGTGTGCCCGAAAAAGACAAGCTCCAAGCCCTCGTTTTATACGCAAGCGGCCTTTACGATGAACCGAATTACTCAGCGTTTTTGTATCA
>NZ_BAUP01000128.1:0-2824 GCF_000648275.1 Holospora elegans E1
GAAGCTTTTAACTAAAGATCTTTTTTGTTAGAATTGGAAAAACTTGTCTTTTAAAAGTCTCTAAAAATGATTATATGTAAATTTTGTGAATGTTCTGATTACTTTAAAAGCGGTTTTGTTCGAGGGGGGCAGCGGTACACATGTAAAAAATGTGGAAAAAATTTCACGAGGTGTGCCCGAGAAAGACAAGCTCAAAGCCCTCGCTTTATACGCAAGCGGCTTTTCAATGAACCGAATTGCTCAGCGTTTTGGTGTCAGCGCGAGCGCTGTTTTGAAGAGGGCGGGCACCTTATAATCAAAGCTATGCGCCAAAATTGAGCCCCCCCCAGAAGACAACGGTAGCGTCAAGGAAGTGGATGAGTTTTGGTATTATTAAAAAAAAAGAAGCAAAAAGTTTGGATTTCTAAAGCTTGAATTTCTAAATCCTATGATCGTTCTGGAAAACGGCTCATCGATTGGGAATTTGGTGATCTCTCAATTCAAACTTTCAAACGACTTTTTGAACGATTAAAGAAACGGAAAATTTTATTTTATTGCAAAGATCCTTTGGAAGGTTTTAATAAAATTATTCCAAGCCCCCGACTCTTTCAGGAAAAAGATAAAACGTTTTCCATTGAACAAAATAATGCTCCACACCGCTATTGGTTTGCAAGATTTCGCCCCTCCTTGCAAACACAAGATGCTCTTGAAATGGAGGTAACACTGCTTATTTTTGCTGTACTTCACGTTAATAAAACCTCGAAATTAATCATGCTATCTTTGGTTAAAGGTCTCTTCTTTTTTTACCTATCAGTTTTTTACCTTTTTCGCCCCATCCTCTATCTTTGCAAATCGTTAGCTCTATACCACTTTCATTAATAATACAAGGCTTTGAGTTTCTATGCCTATAGCGTCTTGATAGTTATTTCGTTTTTTTCGCTTCCATCCATATAGGTAAAGGCTTTTTTTATAGCTAACTCTTAGATTTTTTAAACTTCTGTATACAGAACAAATACTTGCTTTAACTAGCTTTGCTGTCTCAGCTCATTTCTTATCCCCATTGGCTTGAACGTAAATCCTTGGATTCTCTTGGTCTATTTTCCCCTTATTCAACCGTGGGTTAGATCTAATTATCCCTTCTTTTTTGTATATTATCCACCACCTACTTAAGCTGCTTTTACTAACTTTAAATGTTTTGGATGTCGTTTTTTGATCGTTACCAAATTTAACATATTCTATTACTCGCTCCCTTAGATCGAAGCAGTTTTGTTTCTTTGTCATTTTCTGTTAAAAATAGCACCACTCTTCCCCATTTTCAAGCTAAATTACTATAGTATACCTTAATAAATTTTTATCACTTTTTAGAAGAACTCAGGAAGCGCAAAATCAGGATACTTAATCGTATCTTATGCAGTGCTTTCACTTACGCCGTAACTTTTGACGTGAAAGTATGTGCGACATTTTCGGATATATGGAGGGCCATCAAAAGACGATCTTCTATGCTTAGCTTATTCTTTCTTACTCCCCGAGATTTCTTTTTAAGAACCTGTCTGCACGGTCAAGCCAACCGACGAATCAGTAGCATTGAATGGGAGGCATAACGTTGTGTTTCGCCGGTTGAATGCCTATTTCATACTCCTTGGCCAATCGCCTAAAATGATTTAGCCAAACAAATGTTCTCTCTACCCCCCATCTTTTCGCTAAAATTGCCCAGCCCGGTGTAATACGTGTCGAAAGCTCTACGCTTTTTTTCAACATGTTTTGAACAAACTCTTCGAATTTTTTACGATAACCAGCATCTGCGCGTACGCCTTTAAGTGCTGGATATTTTATACCAGCCTTATCAAATACCTTGCATCCCGCAGCAGTAACCTTCACATGAAAATACGTCCTAGGGAGTTATCCATGACACTACGGCGTTTACGTCTTTTGACCTTTTTCCCAAGCACCCCCTCGATTTACAGCTTTGTTCGTTGTTTTTGTACTTTGTAAGTCAATTATCGGATTGATATTTCGTCCATTGTTTATCCAGCTTTTTTCCACAAGATCCCTCATCATTTTCTTTCAAATTCTGCTTTGTCTTGCTTGCATGTAAAACCTGTACACACTTTTCCATGGAAGGATATTCTTGCAGCAAAAGCGCCACTGACAGCCCGTCTTTGCAAGATAAAATACCCCGTTAGTAATCGCTCTCTTGCGTTTTTTACCATAATCCCCTGTATCAAAATGAGATTTTATTAAATTCCATACATGCAAAAGCTGTGTCACAAACTTGAATTGCCAGAGAATCAAATGTTTGTACGCAAAAAACTCGTGAGTGAAAAGGACGTTGGATTGCTTAAAAATTTAAATTTGTTGTCCATACTCCCCCTCACTTTTTTGAAGGGTCTTTAAAAGACCCGAAAAATAGACTATTTTATTAAAAACAAACAACAATGTTTAATGCAAATGAACCTTCGTGCTTGGTATGATCGATCAGCGAAAGGTTCAGCATCCTGCGCTGATCCACAAGATGCACTCTCCACCTTCAATAAAATCCAAGCTTGAACGCGTCAGGCGTTTTTTTAAAAGGACAAGGAATTGATTCTGGACTCTTCTCAAAAGCCTTGATATCAAGCATTTGGGAGCCAGTTCCTAAAATGCATTTAATGCTCGATGGCACCAATTGGAAGTTTGGAACGCAGAATATCAATTGCCTCGTACTAGCTGTTAAAGTTGGAAAGATTACGTTTCCTTTGTTTTAGAGCATGCTTGATCACCAGGAAAATTCGCACACCCTAGCACGCATCAGTTTATTAAACCAATTTCAGGAAATCTTTGGGGTCGATAAAATTCTCTCCTTTTC
>NZ_BAUP01000127.1:0-2718 GCF_000648275.1 Holospora elegans E1
GCAGAGATAGGTAAGCACAATTCTTTAATTTTTTTGTATTTTTTAATAAAAAATTAAAATTTTAGACAAGTGAATGATAACTTGAAACTTTTTTTAAAAAAAATTATTCTATTAAAAAGATAAATAAAAAAATAATCGCTGCTATGTTTCCAAGAAAAATACTTTTTAAATTTTTTTATTACATCACTCTTGGGAGCATCTTGATTTATGGAGATAGCCAGGCTGATTCAGGGCAAGAGTCTTTGCCTCAAAAAAGCTCTTCTTCAAAAGTTTCTCACAAAAATTCTTCTAAAGAAATGCAAAAGCTTTTAAAAGAAGTAAGAGACGCCAAGCAGCATTTAAAAAAAAATCAAGATCAATTAGAGCGAATTTTAAAGCGTCTTCAGCAGTATGACCCCCCGCCTTCTAATGAGGCGGCAGAGCAAAAGACGGAAAGAATTTCTCCTTTATTAACACACTTAGAACTTTTTTCCTTTCAATTAAAGCGGGTTTTACACAACTTTTTTTATGGATTTGAATACATGTTCCGGTTGGTATTAGCTCCGGAATTTAATGCAAAATCTCTTGGAGTTGTGGTGTGGATGCTGGGAATTTTTGTAATAAGTGGAATTGGTAATGTTTTAATATATCAGAGATTTTATACAAGTCTTAGCAAAATTTCCAGAACCATAGGGGTTAAGATCATAGCTCTTTTTTGTGTTCCTGTCTTAGTTTACGCAGGAATAGGGCGAATATGGTCTTTTAAACGATGGTTTCTTCCTTCTGTATGTACTGAATTTTTAGCTTATTTACCTTTGCACACTTATACACTGATGGCAGGATATTATGGTGTGTCTGTGTATTTTTCTTCGGTATTGCGAGTTCAATTAAGTGTACCTGCAGTACAAATGGCGTTACATGGATTCCAAAGAGTTTTTTTAATTCATTTTTTATCAAAAGTGCTTAGGGAAATTTTAACTTTAACGCAAGCAAATTCCTTAATATTTTCTACGTTTTCCCAAAGTGCTGCCATAGTATTCAGTTTTGGATTGTGGAATGCATTGAAAAAGTTTAAGTATATGGTCTGTTCTGAAATTACCGTTCCATCTAGAAGAAATCGTTTGATTTTGCTGTCAAGTTTTTATCAGTGGGGGGTGGGGCTTTTTATTAATTTATGGTTATTTTTTCCAGAAGTTTTTATGGCATTTTTTATTCCTACTGTGGCAACAGCAAGTGTGCTATTGGGTATCAATGTTGTTCAACCGCAAGTATATAGAATGTTTTTGGAATTTCTTTGGAAGAAAAAAAACACATCGTTTATTTTTCCTTTATTATATCAGTACAGAAAAGAATCATTAAGTACAGTAAAAATATTAGTTTATATTGGATTGTTAACGCTCTGGGGAGAGGTGTTTCAAGAAATTCAAAATAACGCAGCCTTTAGCATTGTGTACTGGATGACGTCTATTTTTGTCAGTCCTTGGGTAACGCGCTGTTTTAATGCAGCTTTGGTGGGGATGGCTTCTTTTTTATTGATTAAAATCATTAACAAAATTTTAAAGTATTACGTAGAAGATCGATATAGCACTCAATCTTTGGAAAATAATTTTTTATTTACTCGACTTAAGACAATGATGGCTATTATTCGAACCAGTGTGAATGTGT
This sequence comes from Holospora elegans E1, assembly GCF_000648275.1. Taxonomy (NCBI): domain Bacteria; kingdom Pseudomonadati; phylum Pseudomonadota; class Alphaproteobacteria; order Holosporales; family Holosporaceae; genus Holospora; species Holospora elegans. Next base: position 1,645 of record NZ_BAUP01000127.1, read on the forward strand.
TGGTAGGAGGGCCTGCACTAATTTTTATGATCTCTTATATTTTTGGTGTCCAGTTAAAAGAATGGGCTGCAAGCGTAGGCGTTGCAGGATTTGGGCTAACTTTCGGATTGCAGAATATTGTTCGAGATTTTATTACTGGATTTTTTATTATTTTTGAAAATAACCTTATGGTGGGAGACGAAGTAGATATAGATGGAAGAACAGGAAAAGTAGAGCTCATTGCAGCGCGGACAGTAAAGATTCGCAGTGAAAATGGAACGCTTATGACTATTCCTTTTGGCAATATCGTTGTTATTGGTAATCGTAATAAGCATTTTTCCGCAGTTCTTATGAATATTTCTGTTACTTATCATGAAGATTTGGAAAAAGTGCAACGATTAGTTGAAAAAGCGTTTAATATTTTGAAAAAAAATTCTCCTGTAAAACGGTATGTTCTGGGAAATTTAGAATTCAGAGGTGTGAATGAAGTTACTGCGTATTCGGTGGTACTTTTGGCTAAGATTCGTACAACCCCAAACTGTCAAGATCAAGTACGTCGACAATTTAATCGCATCTTGAAAGAGCTTTTTGATGAGGCTGGAATCAAAATTCCTACGCCTCCCCATATGGTACTTGGGGCTTCACCGAGTCTAACAAATACACATATTTAAAAGAATTGGATTGTGATAAAATGGAAAAAGATTATTTTCAAATTCTTCGATAATAATATTGTAAGGAGATTGATAGGTGAAAGCCTGTGCACAATAAAATCGTGTTAAGCTTACTTTCTGCACGAGTGAGGTAAATCGATTTCTGCAATCCTTCTATCCATTTATCCATGGATAAAGGCATTGTATCCGTCTGTATTCAATTTACACGTTACTTCAAAAGGAAGAGGTTTGATCTTAATTTCGTAAAAAAATTTTTGGCTAATATTTAGACAATATATTGAACATAATCATATAGTAAATCAGGTTGAATTGGGTGTAATTTTTTTGTTAAAATAAAAGGAAAATGACAAAGAGCTACAGCAACGATTTAAGACAAAGGGGAATAGAATGTTTAGATGCAGGGGGTATATTGAAGTATCGCACT
>NZ_BAUP01000126.1:0-3981 GCF_000648275.1 Holospora elegans E1
AATTTTCGCTTCCTGTTAAAAGTATTACGAAAATAAAAATTAATTTACTTTTATTATTCATCTTATGTTTGAAATTTTTGTTTATAGCATAAAATAAAATTATAAAAAATAAAACTACAAATAAAAAATGTACTGATTATAGAAATAAAAACTTATTTTTAATATAAAAAAATTATGAAAGTATTTGCATTTGAACAAAAAAAATGTTAAATATAGGGGTGTCTTTAAATATAAAAGAAATGTTAGTGAAGCAGTTGATTGTCTTAAATTCAAAAATACTTTGTTTATTAAGCTTGTTACACGTTGTTGGCGCAACAAAAGTCCAAAGCGCCCTAAATCTTAATGTTCGAAAAGGGATTAGTATCGTCATTCCAGTATGTATTTCCGGTCTAGGAAATGCATCCAACGTGCAAAAAATTATAGAAAATGATTTAAAACTTTCTGGTTTTTTTAGAATTTTACCTGTTATAGGGGAAAACTCTTCCTCTGAATCTGAAGAACACGTAGATACAGTAAGTTTACAAAGCTGGGCGCACATTCCAGGTTCTGTTTTTGTACAAGCTCAGCTTAAGGAAGAAGACGATCAGCAGGTGTGTCGATTAAGTTTTTTCAACACACTTACTAAGCGGTGCTTAGGAAAGCAGATAGTTCGCCAAAAAGGAAGCAACTCGCGGCTTTTTGCTCACCGTGTTGCCAATGCAATTTATAAGCAGTTTACTGGAGAACCGGGGTATTTTCATTCAGTTATCGCATACACCTATGAAACGCACAATTCAAGAGATTCAAAAAAAAATAAACAGTGTATTGCACTGGTAAGCGTTGACGGAAAAGAGTGCTCTTTTCTTACTTCCCCCAGCAAAACGGGAGCTCTTTTACCACATTGCGCTAGAAATCGTCCAATTGTAACCTATTTAATTGATCGAGGATACGGTCAACACAAGCAGATCGGTGTGATGAATTTTGTAGAAAAAACTGAGTTTCGTCTTCCATATCTTCGGAACTTCAACTCTACACGAATCTCTGCTGATGGTAACGAAGTTATTTTTTCTTGTTCAGGGGAAAATGGCGCTTCATTGTTTGGATATAATTTAAATTCTGGGAAAATTTATCCTTTAACTTATCCAAATAATTCTTACATAGATGTTTCTCCTAGTTATTCTCCTGATGGGAAAAGGATGGTGTTTGTATCAGATCGCTTTGGAGGAATTCCCAAGTTATTTGTAAGCGGTCTTCACTCTGGAAATTCTCCCACATGCATCAGCAAGGGAAGCGGAAGATATTTTGCACCTGCTTGGTCTCCTTGTGGAAAGTGGATTGCCTTTGTAAAAAGAATGAATGGAAGACATTATTTGTGTGTCTCAGACTGTAATGGAGGACAAGAAAGAGCCATCGCTGAGTCTCTTGTTATTGACAGGCCCGCTTGGGGACCAAATAGTCGCTGTCTGGTTTATGCTGCTAAAAATGGAGATAATGCTCCCTATGTACTTCATATTGCCCATGCCTTTGGAAACCCCGCAGGAGGAGTGACCGTGCGACGTCTTTCAACTATTATCAATGGGGTGTCTCACAGTGCCAACCATCCTTCTTGGTACCCTTTAAGTCTTGAGGGACACAAAGAATAAGGCAAGATTAAATAGAGATCGGAACGAATGCTTTTTGAGTTTCTTCAGTACTATGCTATCACTAATTCGTAAAAAAATTTGTGCTTTAGGGGCAGATAGTGCTCTTATTTTTCACAGCAATCGTTTTTTTGAGACTCAACGTCCGGTTTCCCATGAGATATACACTCTTTGTGGTTTTACCGGGTCTTATGCAAAGCTTTGGGTCAGTCAAAATAGTATGTGTTTGTTTACAGATGATCGCTATCTGATACAGGCAGAAAAGGAATGTAAAAACCGCACCTCTGTGCACAATCTAAGTTCCTTACACGACTATATTCAAACCCATAGCAAGATTTTAGTAATAGATCTTTGGCAAATATCTAAAAAGCACGCAGAAAAGTTTAGTGCTGAATCCCTTCCTTGCAAAGTCGTTTTTGAGCAATTGCTTGCGTTTCCTTCAAATTTTCAGCAAACAGTTTTCCCTCTTCCTTTTCTTGGAAGATCCCCTCAATTGTGGAAATCGTGGTTCAAACACCCTGTTTTGATATGTAATTCTCAAGATTTATCTTTTTTGTGCCGTGTTGCAACAGAAAACATCTTTCTTCCAACGCTTCAAGGGTACGGTTTGGGATGGTGGGAAGAAGCGTGTAATGAAGTTCTTTGGTTGGTTGGCGTTGATTCCCCTGTAATAAAAAAAAAATCATTCCCTTCCTCTGTTACGATACTTCCGATGGAAGTTTGGAAAAGCACAGTTAAAAAAACATTTTCTAAAATTTACTATATTCCAGAAACGACTCCTTTGGGGCTTTTGCGTTGGTTTCCCCAGACGCACAAAATATCGTCTTGGGATCTTCCTAAAACCCGGTGCATTAAAACGAATGAAGAATTAGAAGCCACTCGCCAAGCACATATTTTTGAAGGCGTTGCTTTTACGCGATTTTTATATTGGCTAGAAACGCAGAAAATAGAAAGAACCTATACAGAATATTCCGCGGCTTTACAGCTGGAAGAATTTCGAAAAAAATCTGCATCGTATCAAGGCCCAAGTTTTCCAACAATATCCGCATCAGGTCCTTCAGGAGCTATGATTCATTACGTTCCAAAACCTCACGATCAAACTTATATCCAAAATGGCCCATATCTAATCGATGCAGGAGGGCAATACCATTGGGGAACAACAGATATGACACGCTCAATGTGGCTAGGGCCAAATTCTCCAGATTCTTTGTATCAAGAAGATTACACTCAGGTTTTACAAGCTCACATTGATGTAGCCATGGCCATTTTCCCAAAAGGAACTTTTGGATCAGTGCTAGACACCTTAGCGCGTAATGTATTATGGAAGGCACATAAAGATTACGGCCATTCCACAGGACACGGGGTTGGGGTATTTTCCAACGTTCATGAAGGGCCTATTCAGCTAAGCTCTGGAAGTAAAATAGTTCTAGAGCCCAATATGATATGTTCTAATGAGCCAGGATACTATCGTCAAGGATTATGGGGAATTCGATTGGAAAATCTTTTTCACGTGAAAGAGGATCACCCAGGGTGGTTAAAATGGAATGTTTTGAGTCTTGCTCCTTTTCAACGGCGTCTTATTCAAAAAAATATATTAGGTCAAGAACGAATAGCCTGGTTGAATGCTTATCACGAACAAGTTTTTACCACACTTTGTCCTTACCTTTCAAAAAAGGAAAGCGCATGGCTTCAAATTGAAACATTTCCCCATTAGCACTAAGTGTGTTTGGTTAAAAGTGAAACTTTTAACCAAATTATAGCGTAATCAATTTTAAATGTTTTATTAACGTGAAGTTCCGCAAAATACGCATTGTTACCTCCAGCATTTCAAGTGATCGTGTGTTTGCAAGGAGTTTTCGACGAAATTTCGTAAACCAATAGCGGTGTCGACCGTGATTTTGTTCAATGGAAAACGTTTTATCTTTTCCCTTAAAGAGACGGGGGATTGGTATAATTTTATTAAAACCTGCCCAACGATCTCTGCAATAAAATAAAATTTTCCATTTTTTTAATCGTTCAAAAAGTCATTTGAATGTTTGACTCAAGAGATCAATAAATTCCCAATTGATGAGCCCTTTTCCAGTACGATCCTAGGATTTAAAAATCCAAATTTTTTGTTTCTTTTTTTAAATAATATCAAAATTCATCGACTTTCATGACAATACCTTTGTCTTCTGGGGATGGCTCAATTTTGGCGCATAGCCTTGATCCCAAGGTACGCCCCCCTTCAAAACGCATAAGTGTTGAAAGTGGTTGAGATAGATATTATGAGTATAAAGTTTTAATTTTATAATGATGTATTGATATATGGTTAGAGAGACTAGGAAAACTTTACGATGTATATAATAATAAAATCACCGGA
>NZ_BAUP01000125.1:0-7700 GCF_000648275.1 Holospora elegans E1
AAACAACTTATTGAGCTTTAAATCTGGACATTTTTATAAGTCTAAAGACTTTCTTTATCTAAATTTATAAAAAATCATAAAAAAGGATCCGTTATAAAAATTTTCCGCCTAAAAATCTATCATGCAACAGCACCATTATATAACTTTTGTGGACTGCTAAAAAATTTAAATACTATCTGTATAGCAAATTACTTATAAAACAATCACAAAGATTGGGTAAGAAGTTATCGATAGCAGTTAAGGTGTTTTTTTCTTTCCTGATTTTCTCTCTACTGGATTTAAGTCAGAAGCAATAATAAGAATAAAACGGTAGAGAATTTTGAAGCATCTGTCAAGCCCTAGTAAAAAGAACGTTATCATCAATTTTTTTTCGTAGCCTCCGTACACTGCGCCCGTATTTCCAGAAATCAAGTGCTTAGCAAAACAGCAATTGTATTTCTGGACATTATGTTAAGTTCTGGCAGATTTTCCTTTAAGGTTCCCCTGAAATCCTTTTCAGAACATAAATTGGACCATTATTATGACTTTTTTAGGCGTATTGCGTACATTACGCCGTTCAATATTTTTCATCTATACACAGGAAACGTCTACTCCAACCCCTATACTACCCTTAGTATAGAATTTTTTTAGCTCTTACGGTTTAAAATTTCTTACAAAAATAAAGAAAACACAACTTACCATAAATGTTAAAGAGAAGGCGTAAGCTTTAAAAGTTTTTTTATTTCTTGAGGCGTCAATGCTTTTTTTGTAACCACACGATATAACTTTTTTCCCTTTGCAGCCTTGCATTGTACAACAAAATCATATCCTTCTGCTTTTGCTTTAAGTTTTATTAAAAATTCCTTGGCCTGAGCTAAATCTGAAAATACCGGACCTATTTGTGCGCGTTCGCAAGAAGAAAGGCTTGGTTTTTTGGCCTCTTCTAGATGCACAGGTGCTGCTTCTTTTTTCTCAAGGCTGCTAGAAGGTGGCTGTTTATTCAACAAGTTAGGAGAAACTTCTTTGACCAAAGCGCTGCCATCAGAAGAAGCTTTCTTTTTTTCATCTCTCTTACAAGACTCTTCAAGTGAATTCTTGTCTTTAGGATAAGAATTTGAGCTTGATTCTGTACTTAAGTTTTGAGAATTAGAATCCGGATCTGACTTTTTTTCACCAGGAGTTTTTGAAAAGTCTTGATAAGGTAAAATTTTTTCTACTATTGGTGCTTCCTCTTGATCTAAATCATAAATTTTTTGAACATTTTTTTCCTCTTGAGGCGCAACATAAGTTCTAACAGGAAAATCGTACCCTTGAACGACAGGAACTGACGTTTTTTGCGAAACTGAAAAAAAATAATACCCTAATACACTCAATCCGCCCCCCATAAATCCACACACTACCAGTAAAAGATACCGTTTCCAGAGCACTGGCTTGGACTGAGAATAATTTTTTTCTTTATAACGTAAAGAACGGCTCACGATTACGATCAAACTAATTAATTTATTCTTTATATTATCACAAATAAATAAAGTGTCAAATTAAGTTAAAAATAACCATAATTTTTTAAATCAGTAATATGTTTTTTTTCTATCTAAAAATTATATCTTAAACTTCTTTAGATTTATTTTAAAATTTCTTGAATTTTTGAAACCAGCTCTGAAAGAGAAAAAGGTTTTTGTAAAAAATATCGATTAGAATAATTCCCAGAAAGCTCTATGGATTCTTTCGGATACCCAGAAACAAACAAAGCTTTTATGTGAGGAGCATGCTTCTGTACCTCTGAAATTAACGAAGGTCCGTCAATTCCCGGCATCATAACGTCTGTAATAATTAACGTAATGTCTTCGTGATTCTTGATGGTTTGTAAAGCTTGAATACCGTCTCTAGCTTCAACAATCTCATATCCTTTTTCTCGTAACACTCTAGAAGAAAAAAGACGAATAGGATCTTCGTCTTCTACTAAAAGAATTTTTCCCTCTGCTTTATTTGGTTCTGTTAAAGATTTTTGAACTTTTTGTTTTTTGAAGTATTTCCCCCTTTGTGGAGAGGTAAATAGATAGAAAAAATACTTCCACGATTTTTTTCCGTCTGAACATGAATTCCTCCTTTAAGCTCTTTGACAGTTTTTGCAATATTTGAAAGCCCAAGTCCAGTTCCGTGCTCTTTGGAAGAAACAAAAGGATTAAAAATATAAGGTAAAATATCTAAAGGAATTCCTGCGCCGGTATCTTTTACTTCAAGACACACGTATTGCCCAATATCTAACGTTCCTTGCGTAAGCGTTTTAGGAGTTTCTACAGAAAAAGTACTTAAAGTGAAATCTAAAGACCCCCCGTTAAGCATAGCATCCCTGGCATTAATAGCAAGATTTAAAATCATTTGCTCAATGATATCTAAGTTTCCATAGATGGTGCTTGATGGCGCATCGTGACGAAAGCTAAGAAAAATTTTTGGCCCAATGATTCGCTGAATTAAAGGCATTAAATTTTGAATACATCCTTGCAAAGAAAAAACTCTTTCTGTACTGGGAGTGGATTTTGAAAAATCCAGTAAATGTTGAATTAAACGTGCAGCACGTACCGCACTATGTTTTATTTGCTGAACATCTTGAAAAGAAGGATCTCCGGGACTGTGTCGTTGTAATAGCAAGTCACAAAACCCAATCATTCCGGTAAGTAAGTTATTAAAATCATGAACGATACCACTGGCAACTTGCCCTAACAGCTCCATACGCTGGGACAATGGTTCTTGAGGGGGCAAAGTATAAGGAGCAGACATCAGCAATAATATAAAGAGTACTTGGTCATCATAGGATGAAAAAGGTTGCAAAAAAGCAAACATTTCTTCTAACTTTTCTTTTGAAGTCTGATTTTCTAGTTGCACCATAAATATCGAAGACGGCTGAGCCCTTTTTCGAGCGTGCTGCAATTCAGTAAAAAGCTTGGACTTAGATGCTTTTGTTAAACACGGAATTAAAATTCCTGGCATATAGTTGTCATTGGATTTAAAAAATTTCCCTTGAAATTCTTCGTTAGCACTGCGAATAACTCCATGTGCATCAATTAGCACTGCAGAACAAGGAATAGCGTTTAAAAACAAACGATCGTTTTCGTATGCATGCATATACTCGCAAGGAAAAAATAAAACACACTGTATGTTGGCTTTTTTAGTAAATAATCCATGTGAATACGCGCAACACGATCTTCTTTACCCCCGCTGCTAAGAACAACAATATGACGACTTTTGATGGCTTCCCACCTTGGGGAAGAAGTTTGAAAAAGTACAGAAAAAGGTTGGTTGTAAAGCGAAGAGCTATGAAGCGCAAGCCATTGCAACAAATTTTTGCTAAACCATTGAATTTTTCCTTCTGCGTCGACAACACAAACATGAAGGGGATGGTTCCATACGAAGCTTTTTATCCATTTCTTTTCAGCACAAGAATACCAAGGGATCCAAATTAAAAAATTTCTTTTGAAGAGATTTAGACTCAGTAACAAAATTTTGCTTCCATTATCTAAAATTAAAAATTGGACCGGACTAAACCTAAAAGAAAGAACGTTAGGATGCGCACATCGTCCCTGAAGCATTTTATGAAGCGTTTCTTTTTTATGTTGAAAAATTTTAGGCTTTATCCCCAAAACATATCCATCTTTTTTTACATACAGCCAACGAATTCCTAAACAATGAAAGCAAATAGTTAGAAAAATCAAACAACTTAAGATTCGAATTCCTATCCACCCTGGATATCCCAAAAAAATTCCCGCATGAATAACACCACACAAACTTAAGAACGTGTTTATTTCGGATCTTTTTCCCACGATTTTATGAAACCTTTTGTTAAAAATAAAGGAATCTTGCTAAAAGATGTAATCGTTGTCCTAAATCTGTTCCCTGGTTAAGTTCCGTTTGAGGAGTTTCAAGATCCCCAGATCGAAAATTAAGAAATAGCGGAGAACTTTCAAGATGACCAAAAATATAGTACCAATTGGAAAATTCTCCTACGGACATTAACCCTCGCATCTTTAGCTGATTATGAACAGCTTTCCTTGCTTTTTCTATCTTTTTTCGCTCAATTTTTCCAAGTTGTTGTCCTGATCCCCCCAATCTGGCTGTGATTAAGTAAATAACGCTGTTAACTCTGGCAGAGTTTTGTTTGCTTCCAAAAAAATACTGAACAATAGGAATATCTCCTAAAATCGGAGTGCGGTTTGAACTTTGAGCACCTTGCTTAGTATAAATACCTCCCAACGCTACAGTTTGTCCAATAACTGCCTTTACTGTTGTGCGCACTCTAGAACGAGTGATACTTAATAACTGGGAAGCCAGACCAGCCTTAAGATTAGGATTGTCCGTAAAGAAGCTCCCAGAAAATTGTATACTCATCGTCAAGACACCTTCTGGAGATAGGCTAAGAGGCGTTATCTCTAATGAAATTCCTGCCTCAATGTTTCCTGCAGCAGATCCTGTAGAACCAGAAACGCCTCCCGTATAATTTTCTCCTGAAAACAATGTAGCTTTTTTAGTAAGAACCGTATGAATAGATGGGCGTGCCAAAATACTTGTCATTTCTTTTTGAGCGTTGGCTAAATTCAAGCTATACCTCAACGAAGGCATAGATACTGATACAGCAAAATCTTTCTTCCAGTCTCCATTCACTGCTTCTGGAGCGCTATGACTAGAATTGGTACCTCTTCCCAATGTGCGGGTCACCGATGCCAAAGTAGTAGTCCCTAATACGACCTGTAAAACATTCATAATATTTTGCCCACTTAAAGCGCGCTCTACTTCTTGGTACTGCATAGAATAGCAATCAAAAAAAATACTGGTGACATCTTCTACTTGATTTTCGGGGGACACATCTGAAGCCCCAGGCTCTGTAGCGGCACTAGGAGAAGAATGAAGAAAAGAATCGTCAATTTTGGTTAATTTAGGAACCTGACGATAGGCGTTTTCCCAATCACAAATGCGCTGATCTAGCATATCTGCAGATTCTGCGGCAACGTTCTTTTGTACTCTGTACTGCTGAGCGTAACGCTTTGCTTCATCAAATTTTCGATAAGCTGCGCAAATCATAGCCATTCCTCGAAGGAATTTTTTATCAAAAGGACGTAACGCAAGCGCTCTTTTTAACATAGCATGTGCCACAGCCAAATCTTTTACATGATAAGAAGCATAAGCCAAAGCATACATTATGTCTGGATTTTTTGGATTTAAAATCAACGCATTGGCCAAGTGCGTTTGAGCTTCTAGATATTGACGATCTACCAATTCACTTACCCCCAGCAGATAGGCGTGAAGATAGTGAGAAGGGTCTAAATTGTAAGCGGCCTGGTATGCTGCTTTGGAAAGACCTTGTTGGTCTAAATCTTGAGGAATACTTTCGTAAATTAACCCATTGATTAAATGATAGACAGGTTTTTCAGGAGAAATCTGTAACGCTATGTTCATTTCTTTAGAAGCTTTTTGAAGATCGTCTTGCTCTATAGCATCCCATACCTTTCCTAGCTCAGCGTGATATTGGAGCAACTCTGCTAAATTCTTCCTAACAATGGACTCCCCATACTCAGAAAAGTCGCAACTCGTTACAGAAACAATTGTCCAAAAGCAACAAAAAAATCTAAGAAACCGGCTCATAAGAAAACTCCAAAACTTACAAAAATTGAACAAAAATACACAGATAATCTCCTAAAAATACAAAAACCGAGCAAGAGTAGATAATTTTTCTTCTAGACTCATAATAGAAAAGCCATTTATAGGCTCGGCTAAATCTCCAGAACGAAAATCTGCAAATATAGGAGACCTCTCTAAAAATTGTAAAATATAAAACATAGTTGTGTGCTCTCCCAAGGACCAAAATCCTGTACGTTTTAATAACGTTTGAGCTTGCGACGGGATTAAAAGCGAACTAATTTTCTTTTTCTTTTCTATGCTACGTCGCACAGTTATTAAGTATAGAATATTTCTTCTGACTTGATTGTTTGTTCTTTGTTTAAAAAAGTACTGTATAACGGGAATAGAGCCAAGACCAGGCATCTCTGTTTCATTCGAAGAGGTTACGATTTCATTAGACCCTGCTATCACAATGGTTTGCCCTATTAAAGCTTTGGCAGTAGAAGTTGTGCTGCCGATAGTGCGTTCTACTAACTGATCAGAAATACTTAAATTTGCATCAGGTGCTGCAGAAAACGTGGATGCTCCCAATGATACATCCATAATTACCTCATCAGATTCTGTGATTTGCCGCGGGGTAATAGAAATATTTGTTCCAGTAGGAACGTTAATAATTGCTCCGCCGTTAGACCCTTCAGTAGCAGCAGAAAAAACCAGACCATCTTCAAACGTTGCAGTTTTTCCTACAATGGTGGTCAAAGTGGGGCGCGCCACCAAATCTACACATCTTTGCTGCGCGTTTGCAATATTTAAACTGTAAGTCGCGCCAAGTGAATTAACCTCAAAAGCAAAACTTTTCCCCCAACTTCCTGTAACAGGATTTACTTTTCCTGTAGAGGTTGTCCTTTTTAGACTGCGAGTCACCCCCGCTAAAGCAAAAGAACCGCTTCCAACGCTTACTGCTAATTGCTCTAAAAAATTATTTCCTTGCAATGTATATGTTTCGTCTTGCATGAACACAATGTAGCAATCAATAAACAAACTTTCCGGTTCATTACTCTCCGCAATAGGTTTTTCTTTGGGAACAGAAGTGCATTGAGAAGATTTTTCTTGAGCCAACGCAGCAATACTCAGCCACTGATCAACTCGCTCTTTGACTTTTTGATAAAGGTGAGAATTTATTCTTACGCACCGACCATAACAAGAAAGTGCCTTTAAAGCATCGGATTTTTGACCACAAGCAGCAAAAATGATAGCTGCTGCGCGTTGAATTTCTGGCATATTCGGCTTCAACTTTAAAGCACTTCTAATAGAAGAAAGTGCAACAGGAAGATCTCGTAAATAATAAGAACTGTACGCAAGCCCATACAACGTATCAACAGACTTTGGATTTAACATATGAGAATATGTTAAAAACTGTTGAGCTTCTGCGTACTCTCCTAATCGAAGTTTATGAGATCCATACAAATAACACCCAAGGGCGTTGCTAGGATCTAACCCATAGGCTGCTTTATAAGCAATACCAGCAAGAGCGTCTTTTCCTTTATCTCCCATACGCTCCATTTCTTCATACAAAAACCCATTTAAAAAATGAAGAGCCGCGTTTTTTGGGGCAACCTGAAGTGCACTGTTAACGTAGCGTGAAACACTATTCACCCCCTCTTCTTTTAAAATTCTCATAAACTGAGGAACAGAAAAAAAATTAGGGAGCATAGGCGCTAACTTTTTTACAATAACTTCGTTAATTTCTTCTACCGGGGAACTGCAGCCCCCAATCCATATTTCCAAAAAAAGAGCCGCAACAAACGGATATAATCGCTTCAATTGTTAAAAAAGAATTCGCAAAGGTACGGAATGATAAATGAAAAATAGAGTTTTGTACATAGAAATCTTTAACAAATTGTATAACTTACCGCAATGTGGTGATATTTAAAAAAATACGACATTTTTACAACAATTTTTTTTACTAAAAAGGAATTATTACGCGTTAAAAGTTGTCATTGGCGCGGTCGACAAGATTCATGGCGATGGTGTTTCAGGTTTGGTCGAAAAAATACAGCATACTATACTCTTGCAAAACTCTTTGGCAGAGACGAAAAATTGATTATTGC
>NZ_BAUP01000124.1:0-74598 GCF_000648275.1 Holospora elegans E1
TGATTACTTTTAACCGCTTTGAAATGCCACTATATGTCGCTTCAATGCCACTTTGCATTGATCCAAACCCTTGGTTGATTAGCTTTTCTAACATTCTTAAACGAGTTTTCTTGCCAAGGAGTATTAATCTCAGCAAACCTTTGAATAGTAATTCTTCGGTGATTTTATTATTATATCTATTGACATCGTAAAGTTTTCCTAGTCTCTCTAACCATATATCAATACATATACTCATAATATCTATCTCAACCACTTTTAACACTTATGGGGGCTAGAGAGGGCAAATAACGCATCTCAATCCCCCCTTTCTTTTTCTGCTTTTTGGTGTATTTGTTTGTGTTATAAGGTCCTTAATCCGGAATTTAGGCACCTTTGAATAAGCGTCTTTAGCTAATCAAAAAACCTCTTCAAGGGGGTTAAGGACACCATCGTAAGGCGCATCCCTCCCATCAGGTTCACGTAGGCCGTCGTAGCAATGGGGGGCCTGACAGGTGATTTTCGTTGCCATGGTGGGGGGCATCACCAAACAGGATAGTTCGGCAGTATTGTCATCACCGTTGAATAAACGCTTCCTGCTTGGCTGCCTTTGCGGGCTGTGTTTCTGGATTTTTAAATGAAAAGTTATAGGCGTGCAACGTCTTGCTTTGAATCGTCTACGCAATACCTAAAGAACATATCACTTACTTTCACATACGCACGTAGTGGCTTTCCAAATGTGCGATAAGTTTTGCTGTTTGTGAAAAATTCAGCTTGCTTACAGAGCCCCAGCTTGACACCATTAACCTTTGATCTTCCTTCTCCTCTACGATCGTCAATCAGAAGAGCCTCTAGCAATTTGACGCTCCACTCTGATAACAAAATTGCCTTAATCCTATCTTCTACGCGTCGGTTCGTAACGCAACACGATCTCCTTCTTTCAGAAATCTTTGTATAAGAAACATTATTAAACTTGTAAACAATTTCATTCAGCATGAGTGTATCTACAATGTTTTTAAGAAATATTATTAAGAATTGTACATTTAAAATTACTAAAAGAACCTGTATTCATGAATAAAATAAAGGCTTGAAGGTGTAGAAGAAGAATTATCCAAACGATTTAAAAGAGAGAGCAAGATGTGAAAAATCATCATTTTGATAACGGCAATTACGGAAATAAAAGCAAATACAACAAAAAAAAGTAATGAGATATTTTATATAATCAAAAGCGGTTGTCAATGGCGCATTCTACCAAAAGATTTTCCACCATATTCGACGGTACATTCGTTTATAGACGATGTAGGATTAAGGGGGTATGGGAAAAAGTAATGCATGAACTTGTTAAGATACGCCGAATTAAGTATGAAAGGAGCAAGAATCCCAGCTATAGCATCATTCACAAAGTGTTAACCCCACAGGTGCCTCAGAAAAAATAGGTATAGATGGGGGAAAAAATACGTAAACGGCATAGTGTTGTTGATACGCAAGACAATCTGCTTCATATCACGGTTCATAAGGCCAATACGCATGACACAGGTGCTGGGTGCAGAGTTTTTAAGGAAGCGGTGCAAAAATCATCATACATTAAAGGGAGTGTGTGCAGATGCTGGATATAGAAAATCCATGAAGGAATTAGTGAAAACTAATTGAATAAAACTATAGCAATCTCAGAGTGTATAGCAATCTCAGAGTATATATCTCAAAGATAGGCTATACTTGCCAAAGCGTTGGATTGTCGAAAGAACGCATGGCTAAATCATTTTCGAAGGGTATCTAAAAATTATGAAATTTCTATAGCGACTGCTGAAAACATGAGTATGATAGCCCATTCCATGATCCCATTAAGAATGGTTAGCTGAATCATTAATACAGGTTATAAAATCCGGACTGATAATGGTGCTCAATTTACCTATGCGCTTCTAGCTGAGCATCTTTGTCCCCCCCCCCCATCCTTTTGATGCAACGTGTAAAGCTTATAAAACTTGAGCATAGGCTTACACAATTTAGACATCCTTGGACCAATGGACAGGTGGAGGGTACAAACAGAATGATCAAACAATATACAACAAAAACATATATTATCAGTAATTGGAAAAACTTAAAAAGAATTTGATAACTTTTGTTTTATATTATTAATCATCGACGTAAACTTAACTCATTGAGATATCAAACTCCCTTTGATATCTTTCTTAAAGAGTTTGATCACAATCCAATATATGGTGTTGGGACTGAACAGTTAATGATTAATAAATACGATTTTCCCTTAATTTTTTCCATTCCTGCATGAACCGAAGAAGATCTTCTTGGGTATGAAGGGCTTTCAATCCAATACGCAAACGTGCTTGATTTGGGGGGACTGTAGGGGGGCGAATTCCAGAAACATAAATATGTTTAAAGCCAAGGTAATGTTGAATTTCCATAACGCTTTCTTCGTTTTTCAAGATGATGGGAATAATGTGCGTTGTACTTGATCCAATATCTTCTCCTTGTTCGGTTAGCATTTTTCTAAAACTTTCACCAAGAGATTTCAGGTGAAGGCGCTCTTTGTTCATTGTTTTGATCAAGTTCCACGCTCGAAGTGCCGCTGCCACAACGCAAGGAGAGGGGGCTGTAGAGTAAATAAATCCTTGAGCCTTGTTAATCAAATATTCTTTTAGTATCTTGCTGCACGCAATGTATGCGCCACTTCCCCCCAAAGCTTTGCTGAATGTGCCCATAATGATGTGAGGAACTTGGCTCCAATCTTGCAAGGTAGAACATCCATATCCGTTAATACCAAAAAGTCCTGTTGCGTGAGCTTCGTCTAAATATACAAAAGTCTTGTATTTTAACGCTAGTGCATGGATGTCTTTTAGGGGGGCTGTGTCTCCATCCATTCCAAAAACTGTTTCTGTTACTATAAATTTAGGTCTAGAGTCTTTGGCATATTTTTCTAATAAACATTGAAGATGTTTTGTGTCTAGATGACGATATCGCACCCATTCACACTGACTGAATAGTAAAGCTTGATAAATACTGGCATGATTTAATCGATCAGAAAACACAACTGGGCAGCCCCCTAATATTCCACGATCTAAAATTGCTGATAAAACACTGAAATTAGCTTGAAATCCTGAAGAAAAAAACAATGCCGCTTCTGTTTTTTTATCTAAAGCGATTTGTGTTTCAAGTTGATCGCAAAAAGGATGGTATATAGAAGAAATTCTAGAGGATTTTGCCCCCATCCCATAGATCTGTATTGCGTTGATGGCTTCTTTTAAAATTTTCGGGTGTTGGCTTAATCCTAAATAATCATTATTGGAAAAGTCTAAAACAGAAGAAAATTTTTCTTGACGAAAAATCGGTAATTTGCGATACTTCAGCGTGTTATTTAGTGTGTGAATGTAGTCTTGATATGGAGTGTACATTTTCTGCCTGCAAAGGTTCTTGTGAAAAATCTTCTTTGTCCTGCTTTACATTAGAACAAGCGCAAGGGCTTTTCTTTAAGCCTTTTTTGGAACTTTTATACGAAGCACAACAGCTTCATAGAAAAAATTTTTCTTCTAGCACTGTGCAGATTAGCACGCTTTTAAGCATCAAAACAGGGGGATGTTCAGAAAATTGTGCCTATTGTCCCCAATCTGCGCGCTATAGGACGGGGGTTAAGGCATCTCCACTGATGGATCTTGAAAAAGTAGTGGTGGCTGCAAGGCGTGCAAAAGAGGCAGGGGCAACGCGCTTTTGTATGGGAGCTGCTTGGCGTGAACCAAAAACTCAAGATCTTGATCGAGTGTGTGAAATGGTTCGTGCAGTAAAAAAGCAAGGAATGGAAACCTGTGTTACTTTGGGAATGCTAAAGGAGGATCAAGCCTTACAATTAAAACAAGCCGGATTAGATTTTTACAATCATAATATCGATACGTCCATAGAGTTTTACGATAAGGTTATCACAACTCGGACCTTCCAAGATCGATTAAATACGTTAGAAGTTGTGCGAAAGGTTGGAATTAAAGTATGCTGCGGGGGAATTATTGGAATGGGAGAAAGTAATGAGGATCGATTAAGAATGCTTGTTCTCTTGGCTAATTTAGCTCCACCTCCAGAATCTGTTCCTATAAATCAATTGATTCCTATCCCAGGGACTCCGCTTGCAGACCGTCAGGCCGTGGATGGATTTGATTTTGTTCGTATTGTTGCAGTGGCACGATGTTTAATGCCCAGGTCTTATATCCGCCTTTCAGCTGGTCGTGAAAACATGTCTGACGAACTTCAAGCGTTGTGTTTTATGGCGGGAGTTAACTCTATATTTTATGGGGAAACGCTCTTAACCGCTGCCAATCCTAAACCGGAAAAAGATCTAAATTTGTTAAAGCGTCTTGGAATTTCTGCGGAAAATTTTTCTTAGCGTTGGAAAAAACGTACCTTAATTAAAAAGTGCTCTGTAAAAAATAGAAAAGGAGCAGTTCAGATGTTAAGTTTTTTAAGGCATCGCATTGGTTTTTAAAGCATATGTATGGCATAATAATGAACATGTGTGCGGCAAAGTAGTCTTTTGAGAAAGTAGAGGATTAAGAGAATGTGGAAAACCTTACATCAACAATTTATAAATTTTTTTAAAAAAAATCATAGAAGTTTAAAAATTCTTCAAAGTTTACATAAAATTGTTGCTGATATTAACGCTCTAGAAGCTCAAATGAAGGCGCTTAGTAATGAGGCGCTTCAGCAAAAGACTAAAGAATTTAAAAATCGTCTTCAAGAAGGGGCATCCTTGGATAGTCTTCTTTGTGAGGCATTTGCGGTTGTTCGTGAAGCTTCAGTAAGAACTTTGGGAATGCGTCATTTTGATGTCCAGCTTTTGGGGGGGGCAGCTCTTCACAAGGGAATGATTGCGGAAATGAAAACGGGAGAGGGAAAAACTTTGGCTTCCACTGCTCCTGTTTATTTAAATGCTCTTACAGAAGAAGGAGTTCACATTGTTACAGTTAACGATTATTTAGCCAACCGTGATGCTTCTACATTGCGTCCTTTGTATAGTTTTTTAGGGTTGTCTGTTGGGTGTGTGACAAGCGATATGCCTTCTTATGAAAAACCCCAGGCGTATCGATGCGATATTACTTACGGCACTAACAATGAGTTCGGTTTTGATTTTTTACGAGATAACATGAAAACTCGCTTAGAAGATCAAGTGCAGCGTGGGCATCACTTTGCTATTATCGACGAGGTTGATAGTATTCTTATCGACGAAGCGAGGACTCCTTTAATTATTTCAGGACCTTCAGAAGATTCCTCGCAATTATATCAAGTTATTGATCAAGTGGTAGCAAAACTTTTACCCGAACATTACGAAAAAGACGAAAAACAAAAAAATATTTCTTTTACAGAACAAGGATGGAAAACCGTTGAACACTTGATACAGGAATCTAATATTGTTCAAGAAGCAACATTATTTGATGCCAAGAACACGATGCTCGTTCATCATTTAAATCAGGCGCTTAAAGCTCGATTCATGTTTGAAAAAAACATAGACTACATTGTGCATAATGAAGAAGTAATTATTATCGATGAATTTACTGGACGTATGAAAAAAGGAAGCAGGTATTCAGATGGGTTGCACCAAGCGCTAGAGGCAAAAGAGGGCGTAGAAATCGAACCTGAGAATCAAACTTTGGCTTCTATTACCTTCCAAAATTATTTTTTGATGTATAAGAAGCTTGCAGGAATGACAGGAACTGCAATGACTGAATCTGCGGAATTTCAAGAAACGTATAGTTTGCCTGTGGTGTGCATTCCTACGCATCGTTCAGTACGCCGAAACGATTTGGATGATGAAATTTTTGCAACTTTTTCAGGAAAGATAAAAGCAGTGGTTCAACTCGTGAATGAATGTCGTCAACGTCAGCAACCTGTTTTGGTGGGAACTTCTAGTATTGAAAAAAGTGAGATTTTTTCAAATGCTTTTAAACAAGCAGGCATTCCTCATCATGTTTTAAACGCCCGTCATCACGAACAGGAAGCGGCAATTATTGAAAGAGCAGGGCTTCCGGGAGCAGTGACCATTGCAACCAATATGGCAGGACGCGGAACAGATATTCAATTGGGGGGAGCAATAGGAAGTGAGCTTGCACTTCTTTTAAAAAATATAGAAGATCAGGAAGTAATTCATCGTATAGAGCAAGAAGTTAGAGAAAAAGTTCAAGAACGAAAAGAAATAGCTATTCAGGCAGGGGGATTATATATCGTAGGAACTGAGCGTCATGAAAGTCGTCGTATCGACAATCAGTTAAGAGGACGCTCTGGACGGCAAGGAGATCCAGGAACTTCTAAATTTTTTATTAGTCTTGAAGATGACTTAATGCGGGTGTTTGGGTCTAATATTGAGTTTGTCAAGCGGTCTTTCTTGAAAGACAACCAAGATGACAGCGTTCCTGTTACACATCCGTGGCTGACACGTAATATAGAAAAAGCTCAAGGAAGGGTGGAAGCACAGCATTTTGAACGACGCAAACAATTGTTAAGGTATGCTCAAGTACTAAACGAACACAGAAAAGTTATTTATGAAACAAGAAATGATTTGTTAAGAGAAAAAGCGCTAGAGGTATTTCAAGATACACAAGAAGCGTTAGTTCACAATTTTATTTCTTACTATACAGATCCTAAAAAGTTACCTGATTTTTGGGAAATATCAACTTTGAAAGAAAGCATAAAGCGAGTATTTCAAATAGAGGTGGATATTCAGCAGTGGATAGAACAAGAAGTCTTATCTCCAGATATTTTGGAAGAAAGAATTCTGTCGTGCATTGAACATGCCTACCAGAAGCAGACAGAAATATTAGATACAGAGTTGGTTCAGTATATGGTGCAAAACATTTTGCTGCAGACTTTAGATCAAGAGTGGACGAAACACTTAAACGTCATGTCCCATTTAAGAGAAGGGATTCACTTACGTTCTTATGGCCAAAAAGATCCTTTAAATGAGTATAAAAAAGAGTCTTTTACATTATTTAAACATATGATTCTGGAATGGCAAGAAAGATCTTTGACTCAGTTTTACAATATAGATCCATCAAAGCTTTTGGAAAAATGGAACAGTATGTACGATGATGATATGGATGAAAAAGATGAACTGATAGAAGGAGCAGAGGAAAAAGATTTAGATAATTTTTATTTTGAACACTCTCCTGAAGAAATAAGCCCTAAAGAAACAAGAAAAAAAGTAGAGCAAGATGATGAAAAGCCAGATCTAGATATTGGTAATACGAAAGATCAAGCTCCTGACTATTCTTCTGTTTCTAGAAATTCTCCGTGCCCATGTCAATCTGGAAGACGGTACAAGCATTGTCATGGAAGTATGGAAGAAGATGCGTTCTTGTAAAGTTTATTTTTAAAAAATCAGCATTCAGCACTTCAAAAAGGGCAGGGGGAGGCTCTTTTTGGTTGTTAAGGAAAGAATAACGATATTTGTTTAGCGTTTTTTTAGTTTATATTTACGCGTTTTTTGTAATAGTTAATTTATTTTTACGGTATTGTGTTTGTTAAAAGAATTAACTACAATGAATAGATCTTTCAGTAACTGTATGTTTATGTCTGAATTGAATGTTTTTCTTAAGATCGTTCAAGGGATTATCCCTTGCCAAAAAGTTTGGGAAGATTCCTACACCTTATGTTTTAAAGACGTTTCTCCTAAAGCTCCTGTGCATGTTTTGTTGATACCTAAAGGGGAATACCTAAATGCTTTGGAGTTTTATAAGAACGCCTCTACTGAAGAAATTTTATCCTTTCAAAAAGGAATAGTTGAGGTTGTGGAGCTTCTTGGACTTGAAAAAAACGGGTTTCGTGCTATAACGAATCAAGGAAATTATGGTCATCAAGAAGTGCCGCATTTTCATCTTCATATTTTAGGGGCAAAATAAGAGTAGGGGGTTAGTATGGGGTGGGGTATTTTTAAAAACAAGCGAATAAAGTCAAGTATCCTTGGGGTTCTTTTAATACTTTTTTGTTTTGGTATCGTTTTTCATTGACGCTTTAAATGAAGAATAGCTTGCAAAAAGTAGTTTAGAGCCTGGAGTTTTGGTGATGTCGTTTTATACAAGGCGCCTAGTAAGATGAAATTAATGAAAGAAAACTACAAAAATTGGCTCTATTTTTATTTATGAAATTTCTCTTGATCTTGCCAGAAAAGATTGCTAATGTAGTATTGATTTTTTTATGTGTATTAATATGCGGTTTTTGATTTTTGAGATAGAAACTTGGAGAACTTTAGAAGGTCAGTTTTTGAAAATAGTCTTTAGCATCGTCGTATCAACTGCTTTTTTTTTGTTTTTAGGGTGTCAGGAATTAAGAAGTTCAGAAAAAGTTGGCCTTCCTACCGAACGACAGTTAAAAACTTATGACAACATGAAACCTTTGTTCCCCAGCCCCTTAGAGCTAGCAGAAAAAAAGTCAGAACCCTTTAAAAAAGCTTTTGCTTTGTGGTATGGTGCCTTAAAAGCATTGGCGCGAATTCCTTTGGAAATTTTCGATCCAGAGCGTGGATTTTTACAAACGCATTGGTATATTCCAAAAGATCTTCCCAATCATCGTCTTCAAGTGAAAGTTTGTATTATTCCTTGCCAAGAAATTCGTGTGGAGGCATTATCTGTTACTGTTCTCCATCAAGTTTTAAAACAGGAGCAATGGATCATTATTCCAACTTCGTTAGAATTAGAGCAGAAAATTAAGCGCAGTATTTTACTGCATGCTCGCGATTACGCTGTTCAAAATAAATAATCTTTAAAGAAGGAGTGTCCGTATGAATCACCACAATTATTCTCCATTATCTTGTGAGAAAAAATGGCAAAAAATTTGGCAAGAAAGTAATGCCTTTGAACCTTGCGATCATTCTAAAAAAATGTACGTTTTAGAAATGTTTCCTTATCCTTCTGGGCAGTTACATGTAGGTCATGTAAGAAATTACGCATTAGGAGACGTTATTGCACGTTTTTTTCAGCAAAAAGGGTACAGCGTGTTGCATCCCATGGGGTGGGATGCTTGTGGGCTTCCTGCAGAAACCGCTGCTTTAAAGCAAAAAGTAGATCCAAAAGACTGGACATATCGTAACGCAGAAAATATGCGTCAACAACTTCAAGCGTTGGGGCTATCATTGCAGTGGTCTAGAGAGCTTTTTTCTTGCGATCCATCTTACTATGTTCATGAACAAAAAATGTTTCTTAAATTTTATGAACAGGGAATCGCTTATCGCAAGCAGGCAGAGGTTAATTGGGACCCGGTAGATCATTCCGTTCTGGCCAATGAACAGGTTATTCAAGGAAGAGGGTGGCGTTCTGGAGCATTAGTAGAAAAGCGCCTTCTTGATCAGTGGTTTTTCAAGATTACTGATTTTGCAGAAGAGTTATTGGAAGGATTGCAGCAGCTCACCCAATGGCCTGAGCACGTAAAGCGCATGCAAGAACAATGGATTGGAAAATCGCAAGGTGCGTGTATCCAGTTTGGTGTCTGGGATACTCCCTTAACGTTTACGACATTCACCACTACCCCTGAA
Source organism: Holospora elegans E1 (assembly GCF_000648275.1). Classification (NCBI taxonomy): domain Bacteria; kingdom Pseudomonadati; phylum Pseudomonadota; class Alphaproteobacteria; order Holosporales; family Holosporaceae; genus Holospora; species Holospora elegans. The sequence goes on from NZ_BAUP01000124.1 coordinate 9,494, forward strand.
TTATTGTTTGGTGCAACATTTTTTGCTCTTTCTATTCAGCATCCTCTAGCGGTACTTTGGGAAAAAGAAAATCCAAAAATCGCAGAATTTTTAAAAAAGCAAAATTGTAAAGATACCTCTACTCGCACAGCAGAAACTGAAGAAAAAGAGGGAGTTTTTTCTGGATATTATGGAAAGCATCCCTTTTTAGGGCAAAATCGGATTCCAATTTACATTACAAACTATGTTCAAGGACATTACGGAACTGGTGCGATTTTTGGATGTCCTGCCCATGATGCGCGGGATTTTGAGTTCTCTAGACGCTACGGACTTTCGGTAACTTCTGTGATTCGTCCATTTGAAGCGCAAACGGTTCCTTTTCAAAGTGATGGGCGCATGGTGGATTCAGAATTTTTGAATGGGATGACAGTTTCCGAAGCGCATCATTCCATGTTAAGAGCGTTAAGTAAGCAAAGTTTTGGACATCCTCAAACGGTGTATCGATTAAAAGATTGGTGTGTCAGCAGGCAAAGATATTGGGGCGTGCCTATTCCTGTTATTCATTGTCCTTCTTGTGGAATAGTTCCTGTTCCACTAAAAGATTTACCCGTGATTTTACCAGAAGATGTGATGTTTGAAGGAAAGGGGAATCCTCTTGCTGCACACCCAACGTGGAAGCACGTTCTTTGTCCTTCTTGTCAAGCGCAAGCACAAAGAGAAACAGATACATTTGATACCTTTGTAGAATCATCTTGGTATTTTGCAAGATTTTGCGATGCACATAATACTCAAGAACCCTTTTCTAAAGAATCCATCGAGACATGGATGCCAGTTGATCACTATATTGGCGGAGTAGAGCATGCAATTTTACACCTTTTGTATGCGCGGTTTTTTTCAAGAGCTTTAAAAGCTTGTGGATATTGGGATATTGAAGAACCTTTTCAAAGACTATTTACTCAAGGGATGGTGTGTCATAAAACGTACACAGCCCAAGATGGAAGCTATCTTTACCCTGAAGAGATAGAAAAACAGGAAGATGGCTCTTATTGTCGCTCTAGTGATAGAAGCCCAGTAACGGTGGGGCGCAGCGAAAAAATGAGCAAATCTAAGAGCAATGTAGTAAGTGTAGATCATATGATAAAGACTTACGGAGCAGATACTTTGCGGCTTTTTATGCTTTCAGACACCCCCCCAGAAAAAGATTTGGAATGGAGTATTGAGGGGATTGAAGGATGTTGGAGATGTGTTCACCGATTCTGGAATGTTTTTTCGGAAACTCAGAATAAAATTTCTTTTCATGATCATCTAAAAAAGCCTAAAAATTTTTCTTTGATTGCTAAAAACTTAAGAAGAACCACACACCGCAGCATTTGTTTTATTGAACGTGCCATCAAAGGGTATCATCTGAATAAGTATATTACGTTGTTGCGAGAGTTAGGGAATGCAATTCAAGATTTTCAAAATGATTTTCAAAAAGATGATGATTCTTCTTCCTGGGCCTTAAAAGAAGCGGTTTTAGCTTTTATTTCTATGATGGCTCCTGTTATGCCTCATTTAGCTCAAGAGCTGTATAACCATATAAACCCTGGTGTGTTTATCCATTCTGTCAAATGGCCATCTTATGAAGAAGCCTTGCTTCAAGATGAAGTGGTTACGTTGGCTGTTCAAATTAATGGAAAATCAAAGGGAACGATTGAAGTTTCTATTCATGAAGATGAAGCGGAAATACTAAAAAAAGTTTTAAAAGTTCCAAAGTTTCAAGCAGTGTTAAACGGAAAAGAAATGCACCGTGTCATTATTATTCCTCATAAAATTGTAAGTATTGTTGTGTAAAATAGGAAAGATATGTTGAAGTTTTTTTTTGGATGCATTCAGTTGAAAGAGTGTAAAGCCGTAGTCTTGAATAAAAGAAAAGGAAATATTGTATGAATATTTTAACTCTTAAAGATGCTGCGTTACATGTTCATAAGAAGGTTATACTGTCTAAAGAAACTGTGCACATTTATGCTGGAGAAAAAATTGCTCTAGTAGGGCGCAATGGGTGTGGAAAGTCCACTCTTTTAAGAGTTCTTGCTCAAGAACTTGATATTGAGGAAGGGGTTTATATCCCAAAACCTGGATTGTCTATTGCATATCTGTGTCAAAATCATAAAAATGTTCCGGAATGTTCCGTAGAAACCTTTTTGCACGAAGTCTTGAAAGCGCCTCACTTGGCGTTTCAGGCAGAGGAACTTTTATTAACTTTAAACTTAGATCCTAAACAAAAGCTTTCTCAGCTGTCAGGAGGGGAATTAAGGCGAGCATATATTGCAAGAACTTTGTTAATTCCGTCAGATTTAATTATATTGGATGAGCCCACCAATCATTTAGATATCGTGGGTATTGAGTGGCTAGAATCGTGGATTTTAAAATCCAAGCAGGCATTTATTATTGTTGCTCATGATCGAAAGTTTTTAAAAAACGTTACGCAACGGACGTTGTGGCTTCATCAAGGAAAACTAAGGTCAGCCCCCGTGGGATTTGAGGGGTTTGAAACGTGGCAGGAAACTTTTTTGCAAGAACAAATTCGTATTCAGTCTCGTTTAGATGTAAAATTAGCTCAAGAATTGCGCTGGTTGGCTCGTGGTGTGACTGCGCGACGACGACGAAATGAGGGGCGCTTATCCCGTCTTAAAGAGCTGCGCGCGCAAAAAGCAAATTTCAGTAAAAATCAGCAAAAAATGGTACCGTCTCGCCAAGATGATGTAGGCCTTACACGACAATTAATGGAAGGCTGGAATTTGGGGTATACGTTACCAGAGGGCAGGGGGTTGTTCAAGGAGCTCAATTTTCGCTTGCTGAAAGGTGACCGTATAGGAATTATAGGGCCAAATGGATGTGGAAAGAGTACATTAATTCGTGTTCTTACCAAAGAAATAACGCCTAGCGAAGGAATATTAAAAACTGCTTCTACGCTTCATTGGAGCATGTTTAAGCAAAATCAGCCTATAGAAGAGCTTTCTTTTTCGGTCAAACGTTTTTTGTGTTCTCAAGGGTCAGACTATGTAGACGTTCAGGGAAAGCAGCGTCATGTGGTTGCGTATTTAAAAGAGTTTTTATTTTCTCCAGAACAAGCTCACTGTCTTGTTCAAATGCTTTCGGGGGGGGAAAGAAATCGTTTGCGTTTGGCAAAGCTATTATCTCAAAGTCCTGATTTGTTAATCTTAGATGAACCTACCAATGATCTTGATATTGAGACTTTGGATTTTTTAAAAGATTTTTTATTGCAGTATGCGGGAACTATTATTATTGTATCTCATGATCGGGATTTTCTGGATGATGTGGTTTCAAGCGTTTTAGTTTTTGAATCTCAAGGAAAGGTTAGAGAGTTTGTTGGAAGTTTTAGTGAATATCTTCAAGCAGAGTCAGAACGCCATGCATTTTTTAAGATTCCAGAAAAATCGTCAAAACCTTGTGCTGAAAAGTCTTCTAGTGTTGAAGCTTCGGCGCGATCTTCTTTGAAAAAAGAAAAATTATCTTATCGAGAAAAATTTTTACTGGAAAATGGATTACAGGAAATTGAAGAGCTTTTAGATCAAAAAAGGAGATTAGAAGAGCAGTTGGTGCATTTTCAAAGGAACTCTCCTCTTCCACTTAACGCATCTCAAATAGAGCAGCTTTCTGTCATGAGTCAAACGCTTTGTGAGTGTTTAGAAAAAATTCAAGAAAAAGAAGAAGCCTGGATTAACGTTGCAGAAAAAGAATCTCGCCTTTGCAGCAAAGATGAAAAAGATTGCTTACTAAGGCCCGTCCTCAATTAAGCAAAACGACAAGTAAAACCAAGTGAACAACGCCCATAGAATTTACGGACGTTTATCATAGCGCGAGGCAATGGCTTTGCATTGCTTTCAGTTTAGCAAAAAAATTCTAGATCGAATGACGGGATTTAATAAAAATACGTATCATATTTCTGAAAGAAGGAGATCGTGTTGCGTTACGAACCGACGCGTAGAAGATAGGATTAAGGCAGTTTTGTTTCCGACAAAGGGGAAGCTATCGTCAAATTGCTAAGGCTCTTCTGATTGACGATCAGTCGTCATGTAGAGAAGTATAAGAAGGATCAAAAGTTAATGGTGTCAAGTGGGGGCTCTGTAAGCAAGCTGAATATTTCACAAACAGCGGAACTTATCGCACATTTGGGAGTGTTGCGAGATAAGGTAATTTAAGGACCATCAGTATAGGAAGTTTAAATCAACTTAATTGAGGAAGGCCCTAATATTTTATTTTACGTTTCAATTTCATTTCACAAAATGTTGCAAAATATCCTGCGCATGATGAATTGGATAAGAGGTTAAAGAAGTCGTCACACAAGAAGGTGCCATGAATACCGATGTTAGCCCCAACTGTTCTGCTTCTTTTAATCGTTGTGCGCTATAGGGAACTGGCCTGACTTCGCCGGTTAAACCTATTTCTCCAAATGCTATGGCCCCTTGAGGGACTGGGCGTTTTTTCAAGCAAGACAGTAATGCCAGTGCAACGCACAAGTCGGCAGCAGGCTCAGTTATCCGGATACCTCCCAGTACTGTTAAAAATACATCCTTATTAGAAAATTGAATCTGACATCGTGCTTCTAGGACCGCCAAAATCATAGAAAGACGATTATGATCCCATCCAACAACTGATCTTCTTGGGCTTGCTAAAAATGACGGAACAGAGAGAGCTTGAATTTCTAGTAACAAAGGGCGAGACCCTTCCATCCCAGAAAAAATACACGATCCAGGAATAAGGTGGGACTTTTGACTTAAAAAAAGACGTGAAGGATGCGTTACTTCTTCTAACCCTTTAGAATTCATGTCAAATACACCGATTTCTTGTGTAGGACCGAATCGGTTTTTTACCGTACGAAGTAAGCGATAGGGGTGAGTTTTTTCCCCTTCAAAATATAGAACGGTGTCTACCATATGTTCTAAAACTTTTGGACCCGCAATCATGCCATCTTTTGTGATGTGCCCTACTACCATTATTGCAAGCCCAGTATGTTTTGCCAGCGTAATTAAAAGTTGCATACAATGACGAATTTGAGTCAACGTTCCTGCAGTGGAAGATACTTCTCCTGATGCTAATGTTTGGATCGAGTCTATGATTACATACCCCTTTACACCTTGAATTGTTGGGGATAATAAAGAAGAGATGTTGGATAATACCCCGTCTAAATCATGAGTTGCAATAAGATGAATAGGAGTATTCTGAATATCCATGCGATGCGCTCTGAACCGAATTTGAGCAGCAGATTCTTCTCCAGACACGTAAATAACAGGAATGCGCTCTGCCAGTGCGGCGGCCACTTTTAACAAAAGAGTTGATTTTCCTATACCGGGGTCTCCGGCCAGTAAAGTTACAGATCCTGCTACAATCCCTTCTCCACAAGTGCGATCAAACTCTTTGATGTGAGTCAAAATTCTAGAAAATCTCGTATCTTCTTTCTGTTGAAGAGATTCCACAACAATTTTTTGATGAGAATGAGCTTTATGCAACGCCTGGGGATCTTGAGCAACAAGAGTGTTCCATTCTCCACAATCGCATTTTCCTTTCCACTTTGCATGCTGAAGTCCACAGCTTTGACATAAGTAGATTAACTTTTTCATAGGTGGTTTGTCCTTTTTTCACGAGAAATTTTTACTGGATAAATATTTCTCTGATTTTTTCTTCCTAAACTAAACGTCGATTTCTTTGCACAGATAAATACTACAAAAGCCCTTCAAAAAAACTTCAACCAAAGAGTAAACTACTTAATTCTTCAGTCAAAACTCAAAAAATCAATCAAAAGGGGCGAATGACCGGTTTCGAACCGGCGACCTCTAGAACCACAACCTAGCGCTCTAACCAGCTGAGCTACACTCGCCATATTTTTACTGTAACAAACAGTTTATCTTTCGTCAAGTCTGAAAAAAATCTGAAAATTTTTCTAGGTAAGCAATTTTCGATATTTTTAATAATTTGATTGTAACTATTTTTTGTTCCTTTAAGATTTTAAATTTTACTTACCTAGTTAAATAGAAACTAATTACTGCCTTCTTGATTTCCAGAAGAAACAACTACTAATGCTGCGCGTAATACGCGGTGATGCAAAGTATATCCTTCTTGCAAAACACTTACAACGATTCCTTTTTCGTGATGAACATCAGGCACCTCCTTAATGGCTTGATGAAGCTCAGGAGTAAACGGTTGATGCAGCGGATGTATCCTTGCAATTCCAAATTTTTCAAAAACATTCTGCAGCAAAGAAGATGTTAACTTAATCCCCTTATAAAACGCTGAATTTTCTTCAGATTCTTGGCCATTTAAAGCACACTGAAGACTGTCTGCCACCGCTAATAGTTCTTTAGAAAAAGCCGTAAGAGCAAACTGCTCTCTGTCTTTACTAAATGCTTCTACTCGGCGGCAACGATTTTCTGTCTCTGCCATAATTAGAAGCTTTTCTTTTTCTAAATTTTGAATTTTTTCCTCTAAAGCAGCAATTTTTTGCTCTGTGCATACTTGACACGCCTCATCTTCCTTCGTGTGGAGATGCAGCGTTTCTTTTTCTAACTCTTCTTTCATTTTTCTACTCCTTCATAAATTGAGTCATTTTTTCTATAACGGGGATAACTTTTTGATAATCCATATAAAACGGACCAATTGCACCAATAGCACCCTGGACATCTTTTCGAAAAAAAGGCGTAAATACTAGATTAAACCCCTCAAAAGAAAAGGTCTCATGCTCTCTTCCAAAAAAAATATAAAAGTCTTCTGGGTCTCGTGGTAACTGAGATAAAATATGCATTAACGCATCTTCTTTTTCAAGCCACTGCAACAGAGCTTGAAAGGTTGAAAGCGTGGTGGCGCCTGAGATCGCATCAATTAATTGAGATTGCCCTTTAATCAGCATGTATTGCGAAGAGGTTTGCTTTAACGTAACGCTTTCTTCCAAATTTTCTAAGCACTCTGCAAGATACTCAGGGCTTTCGTGATGCAAAACATATTGGCGCACAGCGCTTAAAGACCGATCTGTTACAATATGAGGATTTAAATAACGATGGTATGAGTGAAGATGCCGTGGAGTTACTCGTTTTGGCAATCGAAGCGCATAGGGAGAAACAGTTTCGTTTTCAAAGATCAAAACACCTACAGCACGCTCTGGCGCTATATAAATAAAATCTAAATGCTTCAAGCATGGAACTCGAATAGACCGCATAAAGAAAAATCCTGCACATCTGCATAAAGAAGCAATAGTCTGTATAACACCATCAGGACAAAATTGAACACGCCACGACCTAAAGGCAACTTGTAAGGCGTCTTCTGTTGCCTGACAAAGATAATTCACTTTTCGCACCTTTTGGACATAAAGACGCAACGCGTCAGATGTAGGGATGCGACCAGAAGAACAATGTTCAGAGCTTAACAAGCCATCTTTTTCTAATTTTGCCATAATAGAGCGCAACGTTGCAGATGATTTGGTAAAACCAAGCCGTTCTGCAACCCGCTTAGAGCTTACTGGACTTCGAATTTCTAAATAAATATCAATAACGTGCCATAACGTTTCCAAATCTTTTTGGCTAAAAGAGGCCATATATTACTGGGATGTTCGCTATTTACACAAACGTATTCTAGTACATGTCGACAAAAAGAACAAGAAGCAAAGCTAGAAAACGATAATTCTTTGTTTTCTCACAAAATTTTTGCAGAACATAAAAAAATATTACCAACATTTTACGCAGTAAATAATTTTTATAAAAACGATATAAACAAATAGTTTCGAATTAACAAACAAATTGTTTTTCGAATTCGTATCGTATTTAAAGAAAAAAATATATTTATGTCTTGTTTAAAACCTGATTTTTGTGATACACTTAAAAAATGTTTAGTAATAATTTTTTGTTTACAAAACAAAATTAAAAAGCGGAGGAACATTTTAAGTGAAAGCGTACTATAGATGTTGTTTTCTTTTTGCAGTGTGGGGGAGTGTTGCTGGGTTTGCAAAAAAACAGCCACTTTGCTATGTGGTGCTTGACCCCATCAATCGCTCTGTTGTTGAAGGATTTAACGAAGAAAACCGTATTTTTCCTGCATCTTTAACAAAATTAATGACAGTGTTCATTACTTTTGATGCATTGGAAAGAAAAAAAATAAAGTTAGATACTCCTTTTTGGGTTTCAAAGAATGCAAGTCGGTGCCTTCCTATGAAACTTTGGGTAAAGCCAGGACAGAAATTAACGGTAAAAGAGTGTATTCAGGCAGTTTGCGTGTCATCTTGTAATGATGTGGCAACTGTTATAGCAGAAAATTTATCAGGAAACGTTTCTAAGTTTGTCAAACTTATGAATCAATATGCGCACAAGTTGGGAATGCGTCGTACGGTATTTAAAAATCCTTCTGGATGGCATCATCCCGATCAAAAAACTTCTTCAAAAGATATTGCGTTGTTAATGCGAGCAATTTGGTTTCGATTTTCTAAGTACGGTCATTTTTTAGGGACGAAAACTTTTTCTTATCAAAAAAGAACTTATCGTAACACCAATCGTTTATTGGGAAAAGTCGAAGGATTGTGTATGGGTAAAACGGGGTACACTTCTCATGCTGGGTATAACTTGTCTACTTTTACCGTGCGAAACTATCACCCTGTTATTGTAGTGCTAGTTGGAGCTCCAGGCGGGGAAGTTCGTAATAAAAAAGTGCAAGCGTTGATTGAAAAGTTTTATCAAAAATATGCAAGCAGAAAAAAACGCCCTAAATTAATGGCTTATCGTTGCAAAAAAAAAGTAGATATTTGTTTGCGAAAATTAGAAAGTTTCAAAATTTTTTAGGTTTAAGAGTTAATTTCTTTCTGTTGTCGATAAGAATAGTGGTTTGTCCTAAGGTCTTTTTATAAATAAAGTACTTTGCTCTTCCAGTTGTTTTATTCTTACCCAAGCTTTAGCTAGAACACCACTGAAAACTTCTTGGTGTACTCCTGTCATCCATACACACATATCTAACTCACTTAGCGCTTTCCATAGTGATTCACGGTGCATTTTATCTAGGTGTGCGCTTACTTCATCTAGTAATAAAAAATGAAATTCCTTGGGATGAAAATGTTTAATTGCTTTGGACCACGCCAAAACCAGTGATAGCAGCATACTTTTTTGTTCTCCTGTGGAACAAGATGCTATTTCTTGAGAATTGGGATGTGTTACAGCCCATTGGCACTGATGAGGACCAAACATTGTCGTTCCTTTATGAAACTCTTTAGTTCTTACTGTTTTCCAGTATTTTTTTAATTCCGATTCTTGATGAGGCAAATCTTTTTCATTAAAAGTAAGGCAAGCCATTAGGGATTCAAATTCTCCGTGTGTTTCCAAAGAAAGCAAGGGGAATGAGGGGAAAAGCTGCAAAAAAATCCCCAACATTTTTAACGCTTCTTGGCGAATTTTGTAGATTTTTACACTATTATGCGCCATGATTTCTTCCAAAGCATCAAATATAAAAGAAGACGCTTGAGATTTCAGTGCCCGGTTCCGCTCTTGCACTGCCAACTGATAGGACTGCAAATATTTTCCATAAGCGGGATATAACGTAAAAACGATACGATCAAAATATTTTCTTCTAGCCCACCATCCTTGATTCCACATGCGATCAATAGCAGGGGTAATCCAATGAATAGAAATCCACTGAGAGATCTCTAGTTGATGCTTTAAACGCACACCATTCATTGTAATGCAGCGCTTTCCTTTGCTTTCAAACGTTTCTAAAACTAAAGGCCCTGTAGGGCTTTGAAGCGACAATTTTAAAGTCCAGGATGCTTCTAAATCTCCTTTATGGTGCCAATTTGACGCATTTGTACCTTTTAACCCTTTTCCTGGTGCAAATAATGAAAGTGCCTCTAGGAGATTGGTTTTTCCCGCTCCGTTATCTCCTACTAGACAAACCACTCCTTGAGGAAACTCCAGCACCGCATTATGATAAGATCGAAATTTCGAAATCACAAATTGGTGCATAACTCATTAATAATATTAGATTTTTTTATCATCTAGAACCAGCTCAATACGTCGATCTTTATCACTAAATTGTCCTGCTTTTAAAGGATGAAACTCTCCAAATCCCGCGGCAACCAACCGGTGTTCTGGAATACCCTGTTCTTTTAAAAATGTAACCACTGCCAGAGCTCGTGCAACGGATAGTTCTAAATTATTTTTAAATCGACTGGTTTCTTTTAAAGGGTGGCGATCTGTGTGTCCATCTACGCGCAACACCCAATTAATATCTTTAGGAATAGAAACGGAAATTTTTTTTAAAGCTATGGCAAAATTACGTAAGGCCTCTCTACCATTAGGACCAACTTGAGCCGACCCCATTTCAAACAAGACCTCTGATTGGAATACAAAGCGATCTCCTACCAACTTTACGTCTTTTCTGCCTTCTAACAGTACTCTAAGTTTTTCAAGAAATTCAGAACGAGACTTCCATAATTGCTTGATTTTTTCTTCCATTAATTGTTCAATATGTTGTTCAAGTAAACTTATTTTTTTATCTTTTTCCTGAATCCATACTTCTGCACGCCAAGCATCTTGTCGAACTTTTTCTAAATTTTTCTCCTGAACATCTAAGTGTTCCATTAAAGTACTGTATAGAGCCACTAAACGTTGAATCTCTTTTTGATCCATTTTTTCTAATTCTTTCAACTTTTTATTAAGCGCTTGAGATTCTTGACGGGCTCGTACAACATCTTTTTTCCAACGCATACTTTGTTGTTCAAACAAGATTTTAGAATTTTTCAAGTTTTTTTCTTTTTCTTGAACCGTGTATTGAAGACAAATATTTGAAAGCGCAAACATTGTAAATACTAAAATTACCACCATTAACATTGCTGACAACAAGTCAACAAATCCAGGCCATATAGAAGATTCCAAAGAATGATTTGACACAAAAGGACAAAGTTAAGAAAATCACCAATAGAGTAGCACATTCTTTTATCCGCAGCAAAAAATTCTTATCTTATTGAACTTGATAAAAAATAAAATTTTTTTTGCTACAATTTAAATAATATTTGTAGTACACATATTTGAAATGAAAAATTTTAATTGTAGAAATTTTTTTTATTATGTTTTTTAATTAATATATGGCCCCAAAGTCAGTGCGCTCTTAGATCAGAGCTTGCTGATAGATTGGACCAATGTACCGATAATGTTAATTACATTAACAAAGCGTTAACGGAAAAAAAAAATCTTACACATGAGCTTTCACAGGATGAAGATAGAGACTTTATTGAAGCAAAAGAATTGATGAAGAACAAATCAATGTATGAATTATTTAAACTGGCTTCGGATGCAAAAAAATATACTGATTATTTAGAAGAAATTTTAAATGAATATCCAAATGATACCATACAAGATCTAGAATCTTTAAAAAAAAATTTTTATTCTATTGCAAAAATTATACAACTTGTTTTTCGAAGCGGATCTAAATATAGCTATAGTTTGGAACAGCTTTTAGATGATATTCCTTATATTATTGAAATTAAAGATAGTATTAAGGATCATGTAATAGAAAGGTTACCCTCTCCGTCTGTGAATGATATACAAAAAGTTAAAAGAGAATACAGTCTTGATCTTCCTTTAAAAAAAAGTACTGCCGTTGTGCTTGATGCTAATCAGCAGAAAACTGACGATGATGTACAAAAAGTTAAAAGAGAATACGGTCTTGATCTTCCTTTAAAAAAAAGCACTGCCGTTGTGATTGATGCTAATCAGCAGAAAACTGACAATCAAGAACAAATCCAAGAAAATCAGTCTGTCCCCTCCATAAAAAATGACGAAGATCCACAGAAAGATATCAGCTTAAAGGATTTCGAGTTCGAGTACTTCCAAAGCTTAAAACGATTAACAAAAGAGAAGGATTTTTTCGATGGATTCATACAGTTCTTAGGAAAACAAGAGATCTCTTTGGAAGAATTTAAGAAAAATCTTTATTATGCAAAAAATCCTTTGAATTTTTCTGATTGGATTAATACAGCGAAAGCTTATAGAGACGAAAAATTTTCTTTGAACGGCAATTTAGCAACAGAGCTTCCAAAATTGCTTGAGATGCAAAAAATATTACAATCATTTTCTATCACCAAAAATGAGGAGTTAAAACACGTTTTGGAAAATTTAACTAAAATAAACGCTCTTAAAGAAGAGAAACTAAACTTAAAGAAGAAAAACTTTGAAATTGAAAGAGATGGCTCGAAAAACTCACCTGATGGACAAAACGAGAAAAACTTTGAAATTGAAAGAGATGGCTCGAAAAACTCACCTGATGGACAAAACGATTCAAAGAAAAAAAAGAGAGCAATAAATACATTATTAGATAATCTTCGTTTTATTAAAAGCCCTGAACAAGGTATTGTTTCTGAAGAAACCGCTAACCAGGAACCTTCAACCGATAACCAGGAAACTAAAAACCTTACAAGTGCTATAAGTGATGATACACAAGATACCTCCTCAAATCAAAGTTTTATTCAAAATGATTCAAAGCCAAAGAATACAGTGGAACGCACGATCAAAGACGTCAATCAAGCCATCAATAAAGAGGTAGAAGAGGCACGCATAACAACAGATGGGCAAACAACAAAGAGTATGATTAAGGCTTATGATGAGGATTATGATAAAACCGGCAAACTTATTAAAACAGACTTTGCAGCTCAACAAAAATCATTACAAGAGCGACTCCAACGCCGAAAAAAGAAAGAAAAAGAAGGGAAAAATTCAGAAATCTCAACAGCAGTAAATTCAGAAATCTCAACAGCAGATTCAGCTCAGTCAGCTAATTCACAAAATCAGCAACAAGCTGTTCAAAGTTCCGAGGTCTCAGTTCAGGAACCATCAACAGAGGAAGATTTGCATAAGGCACCCACCAATACCGAAGAAAAAATGTCCGCCGAGCTCCCCACACCTAATAATATTCAAGAAGAACAAACTCAAACTCATGATTCTCAAACTTATGATTCGGTGATTTTGAAGCAAAAAGATTATAAAGATTATAATAAAACAAATGAAGTGACCGACGGGTCCCCCCTGAACTCCTCCAAACTTCTCTCCCAAACAGATCAAACACTCAATAATGTCGCCCTCAGGGAAGGCTTCAACGAAGCTGATTTACAAAATCAGGCCCCCCAAACTCAGTTAGCAGATTTAGCTCAGTCAGCAACTTTTTCATCAGTTAATCCACAAAATCAGCAACAAGACTCTTTACCGAAAAACCCCTTAGCTTCTATACCAGAAACTTCAGTTATTTTAACACAGATTTCTGACTTAGAAGAAAATGCCAAAATTTCGAAAATAAACGAATATATTGCATTAATAAACTCTGAATGTAAACAAATAGAAAATGAGATGGAACAAATTAGAAAAAAACTTACCGCACTGACTAAAAACACAGATACAAAAAACAATACTGAATCGGGACCTCAAAGGAATCAGTTGAACAATAAAGCAGAAAAACTAAAAAAATTCGCAGCACAGAGACAAGAATTAGAAAAAGAAATTAGAAATATAAGAGAAGCAAGGAGAAAATCAAAAATTTCCGATACCTCCGAATCCAAAACAAAAATAAAAAAAATAAGCCCTAATAAGACAACCTTTAAGAAGTCTCTTTAGAACTTTAGGGAAAAATATTCCCTTACTTATATTTTCTTCAAAGGGGAACTCGGCCTTCCCCTAACCTTAAAAGGCTTGCGGCTGTGCATGCTGAATTCAACGTCTTATCTCAAGAAAACACACCCTATACAATATTTACTTTCTTAATCTGTCTTGAACTTCAAGGTAGCGAAGAACTTCTTTGTGAAGACTTTCAATAACCTCTTCCGCCAAACTTAACACAACTTGTCTGCGTTCTTTTAACGTGTAATGAGACGGAATTACCATAGATACCTTAGAATGAACGGTATGAGACTGCTTAGATAATAATGGATTTTTCCCCATAAACACTCGCACTCCCAATATTCCCACATAAGTATTTTCATCTGCATCAGAACTAGTTGGCTGGACTTCTTTAAGTGGTGCTAATTTTGCTTCTATAATTTCTACATTAAAGGTAGGGCCGGATCCAGAACAGGAAAAAGCGCTTTTTGTCCATTGTCGAACCATATCGACTAAATTAACATCTAACAAGGTATTCCAGGACGAAACGAGAGCTTCTTGTTCAACGACCTGAATTTTTTCTGCACTAATAGCCACACAAGGACTAGAAAAATAACTTGATTTTGGTGAAATTGACGGGCCAGGTCTGCACCCCCATAAAAAAATTCCCCCTAAAATACTTATTGCTAAAAAATTCAAAAACACAAAATCCAAAAAATTTAGGTTCCCCACAGAAGAAGGATATCACAACATTATATCTTGAACAAGAATAGTTTACAAAAAGCTAAAACGATTGAGTATAAATAAATTCAAAGTCCCGGACCTTAATATTTTTTTTGATAAACTATCTTACACTCGCTTTGAGCATTTTTCTTATTGAATAGTATGAGTTTAAAAAAAATATTGTGGATCTTTTTGATTTTTGGAAAATCTGGATATGCGCAAGATTCTGGCACTTCTTTGAATCTTTCTGTTCCTGAACTTCCCGCTTCTTCATTGGAAAAGGATGGCACTCAGGGAGAAAAATCTCCAGATTCTTCAGAAGAACCCCCGGCCTCTTCTGAAAAAAACGAAACTTCAGATAACCCCGAAAATTCAGGTCAAAATGACCCCCCAGAAGAGCCCTTATCTAAAGAAACCCAACAAGAAAAAGAACTGTACGAATTGAATGCGTACTTTGATAACTACATGGATCCAAGACCATTTGCTGTGGGCAGTACAGAATTTTGATAAAAATTCTTTACTACAAAAAATTTGTCTGACATCTAAGATCTTTTCCCCTTAACCAGTTTGTCTGCGCTTTAATAAATTAATAAATCATAATTAAAAAGGGGGGCGCATCAAGAAAAAATTTTTTTCTGTTCATCCCCCCATAACAAAAGCTCTATCTCTTAATGTTTATCCAAAGAAGGGGCTGCGTTGATGTTTGACAAAATTTCTTTTATAAGCGCTTCTTCATTAGGAGCGGGTTTTGAAGCGCTTTCCCCAGAAGCGTTAGGCCCAGCAGGCAATGATGGCGTGGTATTTGATGGAAGTTTAGATTTTTTCTTCCTATCATTTTTTTCATCATCATCTTCATCATCTTCATCATCTTCATCATCTTCATCATCTTCATCATCTTCATCATCTTCATCCTCATCGTCTCCATCATCGTCATCTTCTTGCTCTTTCTTATTTTTTTGTTCTTGGAGCTTATCTTCAGAAACTTTTTTATTTTCGTCTTCTGATATTTCTATGCGTTCTTCTTTTTTCCAATTTTCTGCTTTAGGATTGTCAAAATATTTTAACAATCTTTCATTAAAAGCACGCCATATATGTACAGTAGGCCACCCATCAGCAGGCTTAACCATAGGCGCTTCATTGTCATTTCCGCACCAAATTCCCGTCATGATAGGACCGGCAAATCCAATAAACCAAACATCTCTGTACCGTTGAGAAGTTCCCGTTTTTCCACCACAAAAAACTTCCTTTCCAAGGCCTGATTGTAAACGGGCTTTTCTTCCAGATCCTTCCGTAACAACGCTATTCATAAGGCTGCGCATTTCTTGAATTGCTTCTTGCGATACGCACGACGCATCCGAATCTTGATCTTTTGGGTGTTGATACAATATTTTTCCTTTTTTGTTCAAAATTCTTTCCACACCATAAGGACGCACAGCTTTTCCCTCATTCAAAGTAACAAGGTATGATCCAGTCATTTCTAATAATGTTACCTCTCCAGACCCCAGAACTAGACTGTAATTGTGGGGTAATTCAGAAGAAATTCCTAAAGTTTTTGCAAGACGTTTAACGCGTTTTAATCCTATAGAACTGGCAAGTCTTACAGCCACTGCATTAATAGAATAAGCAAATCCTGTGCGGATTGACACTTCTCCTCGAGCTTTGTGTTTGTAATTACTGGCTTTCCATCCCCCAATTTCTATGGGGTAATCGCTGATAAGATAATCTGGATCGTATCCTTCTTCTAGCGCTGCAAGAAAGGTAAAAAATTTAAAACTAGATCCTGCTTGCCGTTTTGCTTGAGTTACACGATTGTAAGCATTTTTTCTATAGTCTACGCCCCCCACCATGGCTAAGATTTCTCCAGATGCCTTGGTGCATAACAGCGCTACTTGACTGGCGTGAACTTTAGTGCCACGCGCTTTCATAATTTTCAATGCTTCTTTTTCTGCAATGCTTTGTACATTGGTGTCTATTGTCGTAATAATTTCGATATCCTCTGTGATGTTTTCTAGAAGGTCTGGAAGACATGTCATGATCCAATCAGTAAAATATCGAAACAAGTTTTTTTTCTGTGTGGATATTTCTATAGAAGAAGGCAAAGCCATAGCAGTGGCTGCGTCTTCTTGAGTAATAAAACCTTCTTCAACCATGTTTTGTAACACACGTTTGGCTCTAGATTCTGAGCGCTCATAATGGGAAATAGGAGAATATCTGCACGGACCTTTTAACATTCCAACCAAAATTGCTGCTTCGTATAAAGTCAAATCACTGGCATTGTGTCCAAAATAATACAAAGACGCAGCATCTAGCCCTGTAACGTTGGCTCCTAAATAAACACGATTCAAATACATCGTTAAAATTTGCTCTTTCGTGAACGTCATTTCTAATTTTACTGCAAGAATCGCTTCTTTAATTTTGTGTTTTAACGATCTATTTTTGTAATTATGAAGTTTTTTACTTTCAAAAAAATTTCTTGCAAGTTGCTGGGTAATGGTGCTTCCCCCCTGCACTACACCGTTTGCCTTAACGTTACGCAAAAATGCTCGAAAAGTTCCTATAGGATCAATACCGAAATGATAAAAAAATCTTCGATCTTCAGTGGCCAGTAACGCTTGAATCAAATAAGGTTTTAGAGTTTTGATATCAACAGTTCTTCCGTAAAAAATTCCATAACTCCCCAAAGCATTTCCAAAACGATCTTTTATTAAAACATGCGGATCTCGATGTAGTCTTGTA
Source organism: Holospora elegans E1 (assembly GCF_000648275.1). Taxonomy (NCBI): domain Bacteria; kingdom Pseudomonadati; phylum Pseudomonadota; class Alphaproteobacteria; order Holosporales; family Holosporaceae; genus Holospora; species Holospora elegans. The sequence goes on from NZ_BAUP01000124.1 coordinate 26,545, forward strand.
ATTTCCTCAACAGAAGGTAAATCGTACCCGAACCAGATAACAACTGCTCCCAAAGCAAGCACCGACCATACAGACACAATCAGAAGCCATTTAATAAATGAAAAAAAAATCCCACAGCGCCGCTTTGGAAAAGGCTTTAAAAAACGCTCTTCTCTCATAATCTACAAAAATTCAAATATTAACGAGGGGGGGTAAATAAGCTTAACAAATTCCCTAATGGGCGCGTGTATCGCAAAGCTCCCGCAAGAAGCCCTATTCTCGAAGGAACTCCTTTCACAGGAAGTGTATCCAAAAACTGATGAATACATTGAGAAAATCCCAAAGCATTTTTCATAAAATACTCTTTATTCCAAGGAGTTGAAATACGACTCCACAGCTGTCGTTCTTGGGGTTCAGTAAGTTCCGAATCTTTTGGAACCCCAAATTCTGTAAGGTATTCTTTGTCTTGATGAAGTAGAAAAAACATACGTTTATAGGCAGAAAGGAACGCGATCCCCGCATCTTCTTGCAAAAAAATACGCAACTCATCAGCAAGCACAAACAACTCTTTTAAAGATTTAGAAAACCTAAACGTCCCAACAGCTTCTGCAATTTCACGAGAAATGCTGTGTTCTTCCAGGTAACGGGAAAATTGCTTAAATATTAACTGTTCTAGCAAATCTAAACTGTCCTTATGAGATAAACTATCCATCTTTTGGGTGTTTCGATAACTTTCAAGGCTAATGCGAATACTTTCTGAAATAGAAAAAGGGTAGGGGTGTTGAACTGCAAGGCGCACCCAACCATAAGCTCCTCTACGCAATGCCATAGGATCTTTAGAGCTTGTAGGGTATTTTCCAATACTAAAAAACCCAACCAATGTATCCATACGATCTATCATTCCCAACCACCCTCCAAGGCAACTTTGATTTTTTAGATCCTGATTGGGGGTAAGAGGAAAATATTGTTCTTCCAGCGCTTCTGCTATCAAGGGGTCAATGTCTTGAGCCAACGCATAGTACTTTCCCATGATACCTTGAAGTTCTGGAAATTCTCGTACTGCTTGAGTTGCCAAATCCGCCTTTGATAGTGCTGCTGCAGCGCTTAATGCGCCAGATTTATCCAATTTCGTTGCTACCACCTCTAACCGACGAACTTTTTGAAGCATAGTACCAAGCCCTTCAAAAAATACTTTTTCCTTAAGATGCTGATTATATCTTGCCAGTGGTTGACGAAGATCTTGATTCCAAAAAAACAATGCATCAGATAGCCTTGCTTCTGCAACGCGCTGATGGCCACGCTGAACTTCCAAAGTAGGATCTTTTCCATCTAAAACAACAATAAAATGCGGTGCTAATTGTTCTTGAATTTTTAAAGGAAAACAACGCTGATGATGCTTTAATGTTGTGAGTAAAAAAGGAGAAGGGAGTTTTAAAAAATCTTCAGAAAAAGATGCCAAAAAAACCTTCGGCCATTCGGTCATTCCTGAAACTTCTCCTAAAAGTCCATTAGAAGCTAAATCCTCTTCAAAAACTTGGTACCCGTGATTTTGAGCCAAGGTCCTTAGTTCCCCCTGAAGGTAAGAAAAACGTTCCAAAGGACAAACCCACAAATTTTTTTGTTTCAACGTTTCTTTATAATCCAAAGCTTGGGGAACAGAGATCCAGATTTTCTCTAAAGGATTTTCGCATAATGCCGGATGACCGGGGGTTGTATTTTTTGTAGATAAACAAAGCCCATCAGGCCTGAAAGTCCAATTCAACTGCTTATCGTCTAACGTACAAAGCAAAGAATGAATGGGACGAATCCAGCTAAAATCATCAGTTTTGTGCCAATGCATACGCTTTTGCCAGTAAAAATGCTCTAAAAAATCCACACAGATTCGATGTAACTTTTTTTCTACTGCTTCAAGTTGATTTTTTGCAACCCAAACATCTCCCTTAGAGTTTTTTTGCTGGTAACAGTTCTCTGATCCGTGTATGTGCAAAAATTTTTCGATAACATAATCAGGGGCTTTGGCGCTTGGACCTTTAATAAAAGAAGACCTCTCTGCAGAGTTATCCATTTCAAGGATTAAAAAGCCAACGCGTCGCAAAGAACAAAATCCTTGAACGTTTCCTATCAATTCTTCGGATTTAAGCGCTTGGTCTATATGACGTCTAATGCGATGATATGCATCCCATTGAAGATTTGCGGGAATTTCATCACTGTACACCTCGAACAAAAATGCTTGAGTCATCAGTAAGCAGATCATTATTTTTCAGTTTCTCAATTCTATCAACAATTTTTTACATATGCAACGCAATGATCTGTTTTGGCAACTTAATTCTGATTCTTTACGCTTACATAACAATCAGAACCTATCTTCACAGTTAAGCCAACCGACGAATCAGTAGCATTGGATGGGGGATCATAGTGTTGTGTTTTTCCGGTTGAACGTTTATTTCATACTCCCTGGCCAATCGCATAAAATGATTTAGCCAAGCAAATAGTCTTTCTACCCCCTATCTTTTCGCTAAAATCGCCCAATCCGGCGTAATACGTGCCAAAATCTCTACGGTCTTTTTCAATATTCTTCTTCAATATTCTTCTTCAATATTGTTTTGAACAAACCCTTCGAACGTTTTACGAGAACCAGCAACGGGGCATACGCCTTTAAGTGCTGGATATTTTATGCTCGCCTTATCAAATGCCTTTCATCCCGCAACAGTGCAAACCTTCAGATGAAAAATTATGTCCTAGGGCATCCGTGACACTATGGCGTTTACGCTCTTTGACCGTTTTTTCCTCATCAATCCCTTGATTTACAGCTTTGTGCGTTGTTTTTGCACTTTTTAAGTTAATTAGACTGCAGGTCGGATTGTCTTGTCCATTGTTTATTCGGCTTTTTTCCGCAAAATCCCTTATCATTTTCTCCCAAATTTCGCTTGGGGCTTTCTTGAATGTAAAACCTGTATACACTTTTTCATGGAAGGATATAAATCTTGCGGAAAAAAGTGCCACTGACAGCTCGTCTTTATGAGATACCCCCCCGTTAGTAAGCACTTTCTTACGTTTTTTACCATAATCCCCTGTATCAAAATGAGATTTATTAAATCTCTATTGTGTGTCACTTAACTCTCTCGGATAGGGCATGTCATTTACCTTCTAACTAAGCTTTGTATCAGATCTTATTTAAATTGTGAAGACGGGTTCTAAAATGTCATTCACCCAAAAGCATTATTGAAACAAGGCAATAGATTTTAGTGAAATTCTTTTTTCGGTATAGACTTGAAGCGCAAAAAGTGATATAGATAGAAAACGTTTGTAGGGTAGTCGGGGAATATTTTATGTTTTCCTTTCAACAAAAAAAGAAATCTCGTGAGCATTCTGTCTTATCTTGGATTAATGCAATTTTTTTCGTAATTATTATTCGGTCCGTTATATTTTCTCCGTATCGCATTCCTACGGGGTCTATGATTCCCACACTTTTGGTAGGAGACCACATAATAGTTACTAAATTTAATTATGGCGTATGTCGATTTAGTTTTCTATTTAGTCAGTGGATTGATTATTTTTCCGGTCGTGTTGCAGTTCTCGATCGTCCAAAACGAGGCGATGTGGTCGTGTTTACTTGTCCGAAGAAATTTTCGATGGATTATGTCAAGCGGTTAGTTGGGCTTCCCGGGGACAGAATTCAAATGAAGGAAGGGATGCTGTACATTAATGGTGAAGTTTGCCCTATGAACAAGGTTTCTGAAAAATATCGCGCCTATGATGGAGAGTCCTTTGTGGAAGGAGATATCTACATACGAGAACTTCCAGTGGCAAAAGTAGACAAAAAAGGAAAAACTCAAGAGACTGGAAAAAAAATTTCTCATAAGGTTCTTAAAATAAGACCCTTCGGTTCGGCGCGCTATGACAACACAAAAGAGTTTGTTGTTCCAGAAAATCATTATTTCTTTCAAGGAGATAATCAAGATGGTTCAGGGGACAGTCGATCAGAAGATCTAGGATACGTATACACAGATTACGTCTTGGGCCCGGCAAAGATTGTATTTTTTTCTTTAGGAGATGATTTTACACTGATCAAGCCATGGACGTGGTGGAGTTTAAGATTAGAGCGTATCGGAAATTTAATACGATAGGATTTTTATTTTTTAATTTAGTTTTTTGAAATAATTGATGTACGAAGAAGGAGTAAAAGCGTTAACTCAAGCATTATCATGCATTCCAGATCTTCCTGGGGTGTATGAGATGCTGGACGCTAAAGGATCTGTTCTTTATGTGGGAAAGGCCAAAAGGTTAGCGCGTCGTGTTATTTCTTATACGCGTATTTCTGCTCTGCCTTTGCGCTTACAGCAAATGGTTTCTAAAATTCGTTCTGTGCGCTACACAGTAACACACAACGAGTTAGAAGCTTTGCTTTTAGAGCTTCATACTATTCAAAAGAAAAAGCCTCCCTTTAATATTTTGTTAAAAGAAGGGCATGCCTTATGGTACTTAGCGCTTTCTATCCATGATTTTCCAGCGTTATTGGCAAAACGATCTAATTTTTTAGAAGGGGAAAAGGTTTTTGGCCCTTTTTGGAATCGCGACATTTTAGAGACAACAAAGACTTACATTTACAAAGCATTTCAGTTGCGTTCTTGCAGCGACCACGTTTTTTTAAGACGCAAACGTCCTTGTCTTCAATACTATATTAAGTCTTGTAGTGCGCCTTGTGTGCAAAAAATCACTATACAAGAGTATAAAAAGACAGTAGAAGGGGCCCTTCAAATTTTGAAGGGAAAATCTGATAAATTAGAAAAAACACTTTTAGAAGAAATGAAAACGGCCAGCGCTCACTATGCTTACGAAAAAGCGGCGACTTTAAGAGATCGTCTGCGTTGGATCCATCAAGCAAAAACTTTGCAATCTTTTGGACATGTTCCAAAGGAAGACCTGGATGTTATTGCAGCTGCGTTTGACCACGGAGTGACGTGCTTACAAGTATGCTGTTTTCGTCAAGGTATCAATTATGGAGGGCAACATTTTTTTTTCCCAGGAACAACACAGGCAGAAACAGGACAGGTTTTGTCTGAATTTATTCGTCAATTTTATTTTAATGTAAAGCCTCCAAAAGAATTTCTTGTTTCGCATCCGTGTTCTTTTGACGTTATTGAAGCGCTTGAATATCTTCATCAAGTGAACGTAAAATTAACAACTATTCCTTGTAATGAGGCTTATCAAAATGTTTTGTCCCATGCAAATTTAAATGCACAGCATGCACTTTTACAGTACGTTCAAGCAAAAGATGAAATTTTTGTATTAAGTCAACGCATGAAGACAGTCTTTCAACTTACTAAAGCTCCTGTTCATATCGAAGTTTACGACAATAGCCACGTCCAAGGACACTATAGTTGTGCGGGAATGGTGTCTTTTGAAAATGGGGTATGGCAAGCAAAAAATTCTCGTATTCTTTTTATGGGAAAAACCTTGGGAGATGATCACGCTTTACTTAGAGAAATGCTTGTTCGGCGCTTTTCTAAAAACATTTCTGCCCCAGACCTTATTTTAGTAGATGGAGGGGCAGGGCAAGTATCTACCGCTTATGACGCGCTGTGTATGCTAAACCTTCACCACATCGATTTGTTGGGAATCGCAAAAGGCCCCCAACATAGGGACGGAAAAGAAATATTTTATCGGAAAAATCAAGAGCCTATACGCTTGTTGGAAACAGATTCCTTACTGCACTTTCTTCAAAGATTAAGAAATAAAGCGCATCAATACGTAATTCAAGCGTATCGACGTAAACACAGGGAAGCCATGGTTCAAGGTCTTTTTGAACAAATTCCAGGGGTTGGCCCAGCACGCCAAGAAAAACTTCGGTGTATATTTCCAGATGCTGAAGCACTAAAGAGCGCCTCTTTGGAAGACCTTAAGGCTGTCCCTGGTTTTTCTAAAAAACTTGCAGAAAAAGTTTACGAATTTCTGCAATCTTTTTGAAGATGGCACGAAAGTACGTCAAATTCATATTTTAGAATTTTTTAAATAATCGATAAAAGTTTTCTGTGCTACTTTGGCGCACTTGCGATACTGAACAAGAGCGAATCTGAGCAATTTTTTCAGCAGTACGCACCAAATATGCAGGCTCGTTAGGGCGCCCTCGATATGGCTCAGGCGCAAGCCACGGTGCATCAGTTTCTAAAAGAAATTGAGCTTCTGGGACTTTTTTTACTACCTCTGGTAGCTCTCCATTTTTTTTAAAAGTAACGATACCAGAAAAACTTAAATACCATCCCATATCTAGAGCTATTTTAGCTTGCTCCCATGTTCCAGAAAAACAATGCAATACACCCAAAGGGGTGTCTTTATTCCAATTTTTCCAAAAATCAAACAAAACATCAAACCCTTTACGAATATGGACAATCAAGGGCAATGCAGTGTGCAACGCTGCATTAACATGCGCTTCAAATCCTTGAAGCTGAAGATCTAATTGGGGAGAAGTTTCCTGCATATCGATTCCTGTTTCTCCCAAGCCCAAAACTTTTTTATGAGAAGACATGGTAATCAACCAAGATTCTAAGCCTAATAAAGATTCTTGGTTGGTGTCACAAGGGTGAACTCCAACAGAAGCGTATACACAAGAAAACTCTTCTGCTATTTTTAGGACTTCAAATGCATTGTCTTTATGAACAGAAATTGATAATAAATTTTTTATACCAACCTTTTGAGCGCGATGCACAATTTCTTTCGGGCAGGGATACCGATCAAGATGGCAATGGCTATCAATGTATCCTGGATCTTCAGTCATTATTTAATATAGAAAATGCTAAATATGCGTACAGGGTATCAGGTATAGGCCATTTTAACAAGATAATGTATTTTTTTAAGTCAAAAAAGATTTTTAAGATTTAAAAAGTAGCGATTTATACTGTGATATAACAAAGGAATGAAATGATCTATAATATTTATCGTGGTATTAACCGTAAATCAGCACATGCAAAGAAAAAATAAAAACCATTGCAATGTTAAGAGGTTTGGTGGCATAATGTTTTTCGATATTTAGAGTGTCTAACTAGAAAAATCGTGAGGTTATAATGTTTTACCTTGCAAATAAGTTAACTAAAGAAAATTCAAAGGTAAGATTTGTTTGAGTGTAGGGGTAAAAAGTTTAAAGAAGAGGAGGGGGAGTTGATGAGTATTGCTCTCGTTAAAAATTTATTTTATGTTGATGTTCTAGCAATAGCAATGATGGTACTGATCGGATTTTTGGGTACTGTCGTGTGCCTTTTTTCAAAAGAGTATATGAAAGGAGACGCACTTTATAATAATTTCTTTTTGAATATGTCGGTGCTCTTGACTTCTGTAATTTTGATAACAATCTCAGATAATTTGGTAGTTTTTTTAAGTGCCTGGGGATGTTGCAATGGAATGACGGCTCGGCTTATGACACACAAGCCTTCGTGGAAAGCAGCCAGAGCTTCTGGAAGACTTGCATTTAAAAATTTTGTTTTGGGGTTCATTTTTATCGCGACGTCCTTTATCCTTTTGTATAAAGAAACCGAAAGTCTTTCTATTCAATATATTGTTCATCATTCAAGTAACTCAATTTTTATTTTTTGTGCGTTAATAATGCTTATTTTAGGTGCTATGACTCAGTCTGCAATTTATCCCTTTCATCGCTGGCTTATCAGTTCATTAAATTCTCCCACTCCTGTGTCTGCAATTATGCACGCAGGAATAATCAATGGGGGAGGTTTTTTGTTGGCACGTTTTTCTCCACTTTATTTCAATTTTCCAAAAATACTAAATGTTATTTTTGTTGTGGGGTTGGTGAGTGCGCTTTTAGGGTCTGTTTGGAAATTAATGCAGGCAGATGTAAAGCGCATGCTGGGATGTTCTACAATGGGACAAATGGGGTTCATGTTGGTGCAATGTGGATTGGGGCTTTTTTCTTCTGCCATTGCTCATCTTTGCTGGCATGGTGTGTTTAAAGCGTACTTATTTCTTTCTTCTGGAGGGGCAGCAAAGGAAGAGCGGGTAGATCTGGGGTATCCTCCACGATTGCATTGTTTTTTATTAGCACTTGTTTGTGGATTTTGGGGCAGCTACCTTTTTACAGTAATAAACGATCAATCTTTTTTTTCTTTTGATACGACGTGTTTTGTTATTGGGATTGTATTTATCACAAGTACGCAGCTGGCGTTAACGACACTATTTAAAGTATCCTTTAAAAATTTTTTTTTAGCTCTCTTGATCGCCACCATGGTGGCAGTTCTTTACGGAATAAATGTGTACGTCTTTGATTCAATCTTTTCTCCGTTAGGTTTTATGCAACCTCAACCCTTGAATTTATTACATAGTAGTGCTTTAATCATTCCAGTTCTTTGGGTGTTGATTTTGTTTTTTTCACGTTTGAAATCTGAAATTCCCGATAGATTTTTAATCCTTTACGTTAAGATGCTGAATAGCAGTCAACCTTGCTCTGCTACAGTGACCGCTTGTCATAAAGGGTACAACCGAATATAGGTGGTTTTGTGAAAATGATAGAGGGGATCAAAAAAAGTAAAACTTTAAAAGGATAAAGAAAGTGTTTGAAAAGATAACGTTTCTTGTAAAAGAAAGCTGGAAGACTATTGCTCCTTTTTGGCCGCTTAAAAATCTTGTAGCTGTCAACCCATTAAAAGGGCTGGAAGATTTGCCCATTGAAGAAGCGCTGATAAAAGGAGCAGTATTTTTTCAACAAACAGAAATGCCAGCGCCTATAGAACTTATTAATCTGCAAACCATAAAATGGCTTCAGGTTTTTTTTGATGAAGGGCAAGCAACAATTTCCATGCCTTTTCGTTCACAAGGACTTTATATTGCATGGAAGAAACTTGCTTATTTTGACTTTCAAATTCATGAAGGGAATCAAAAAAAAAGCAATGGATATTGAATTTACCCGAAAATCCACAAGAAGCAATTTACCAGTGTCTTTTAGAGCTTGACATTCCAGAAGAAATCCATGGTTTATTCTTAACATTAATGCTTACGACTTTGCATGGGTGGGCTTCTTATATCAAGTACTGCACGCACTGGGCCCAAGAAGAATCAAACCACTTCCATAAAAACTTGGAAACAGAGTACATTGCAATGCGTTTGGGGATGACTTGTGTTCTTTGGGAAAACGCTCTTGATCTTATAAAGTGGCATAAAACCGCACAAGATAAAGAGTCTCAAAAGAAAAATCCAATAGAGATACTGGAAAAATCTGAAAATGACTATCTTGTCCCACTTTTAAAAAAAATTTCTCTTCAACAAGGGGGGGGCGGAAAGAATAAAGAGCTTATTCCTATGGCGCAACTTGTATTTTGTGTTGATGTGCGGTCTGAACCTTTTAGAAGAGCACTGGAAAGCACAAGAACTTATGAAACTTTTGGGTATTCTGGGTTTTTTGGAATCCCAATTCGCGCTCACAACACTATCACAAAAAAATCATACGCATCTTGCCCGGCTTTAATGCGCCCTAAACACACTGTTAATGAGTATCCCGATGCTTTTTTGGAAATTCACGATAAAAAAAATATCGGAATTTTATTACACTAAGAGCGCTTTATCAGTCTATAAAATGTAATTTCATTACCTCTTTTTCTGTTGTTGAGTTGCTTGGAATTTTTTCAGCGTTTTGGATGCTGGTCAGGACGGTGAGTCCTGTATTTGCGGTGAGGTTTTTTAACTACCTTATTGAAAAAATTCGTCCTTGCAGTGTGTTATTTCCTTCATTAGACACTATTTCTTTTGAAGATCAATGTTATTATGCAGAATCTATTATAAAAACAATTAATCTTTCGAAAAATTTTTCGTCTCTAGTCGTCTTGTGTGCACATGGCAGTACTACAGAAAATAATTCTTATGGAACAGCTTTGCACTGTGGTGCTTGCTCAGGACACAGTGGCATTGGCAATGCAAAAGTTCTCGCAAAAATTTTAAACGAAGAACGTGTGCGAAACCACCTTAGTAAATCAAAAATTTTTATTCCTGAAACAACTTATTTTTTGGCAGCAGAACACAACACTACAACAGATGAAGTAAAATTGTATCCTGAAGGTTCTTACAGTGCTGCCATTGAAGAAAAAATAAACCAGCTAAAAAAGGATCTAAAAGAAGCAAGAAAAATAAATAGTCAACGTCGTTCTAGAGAAATGTTAGTGAATAAAAGCCAGGATAAAAGTTTAGAGTATACGACGCGAAAAAGCGCCGATTGGGCACAAGTTCGTCCTGAATGGGGATTGGCAAAAAACGCCTCTTTCTTTATAGCGCCGTGGCATATTACAAAAAAACTTGATTTTGAAGGGCGTGCGTTTCTGCACTCTTACGATTACCGCCAAGATTTAGGCGGGACAATCCTTGAGCAGATCTTGACAGCCCCAATGATTGTTGCACAATGGATTAACGCTCAGTATCTTTTTTCTACATTAGATAATGGAGCTTATGGATCTGGAAGTAAAATCACTCAAAATATTACCGGAAAAGTTGCGCTTATGCAGGGAAACGCTAGTGATTTAATGAATGGGCTTCCGTTTCAATCTGTGTATAAAAACGACACAACATCTTATCACGTACCAATGAGGTTGATAACTATTGTATGGGCTCCTTGGGGGGGGTGGATCAAGTTATCAGCCGTCATCTTTTGATTCAAAAAATTTTTCGCAATGGATGGGGCGTGTTGGTGTGCGTTGATCCTGATAATCCGAATTTTTCTTATATTTTAAATCGAGATTTAACTTGGAAAAAAACTATATTTAATTAACAATAAAAAAATTTTTGAGACTTTTAACAAAGATAGCATGATGAATTTTCAATATTTTATTAGTGTGAAGTTCTACAAAAATATGCAATGTTACCTCTAGAATTTCAAGTGATCGTGTGTTTGCAAGGGGGGAGAGATCTTGCAAACCAATGGCGATGTGGAGCGTTATTTTGTTTAATGGAAAACGTTTATCTTTTCCCTGAAAAAGGCGAGTGCTTGGAATAATTTTATTAAACCCTGCCCAATGATCTGCGCAATAAAATAATAATCGTTCAAAAAGTCGTTTGAATGTTTGACTCAAGCGATCACCAAATTCCCAATCGAAGAGCCCTTTTCCAGCACAATCATAGACTTTAGAAATCCAAGCTTTAAAAATCCAAATTTTTGCTTCTTTTTTTAAATAATTCCAAAATTCATCGACTTCCTTGACAATACCTTTGTCTTCTGGGGAGGGATCAACTTTGGTGCATATCCTTATCCTAAGGTGCCCCCCCTTCAAAACAGCGGTGGCGCTGACACCAAAACGCTGAGCAATTCGGTTCATTGAAAGACCGCTTGCGTATAAAACAAGGGCTTGGAGCTTGTATTTCTCGGGCATGCCTCGTGAAAATTTTTCCACATTTTTTACATTTGTACCGCTTTCCCCCTCGAACAAAACAGCTTTTAAAGCAATCTTAATATTCACAAATTTTACATACAATCTTTTTTAGAGACTTTTAAAAGACTTCCTTTGCCAATTTCTAACAAAAAAGATCTTTGGTTAAAAGCTTCAAATTTTTTAAATAGTTAAAATTTAGAATTTTTTATAAAAATTATTTTTAATAAGATACGAAAAAGTACATAGATTTTATTGTCAAATCAATTTTATAGGCATACTGATGTAATGCTTAAAATATTATTACTTGAAACGAACTAAACAGAAGAGTGGATTCCAGCCCATTGATTTTTTTTCAAAAATCACCTAGCATATAAGGAGATTTTAAAACATGAAAGTTAATTATGCCTTACCATATTTCTCCTAAAAAAAGATTGCGTAGAGACGCTCGTGTTCGTCAACAAAATCATTCAAAGTTGCACTGTTTGCGAACTTTTTTAAAGAAAACTCGTCAGATTTTGTCTTGTCCTGCTGAGCAAGTTGACCTTGCTGAGGCGAAAAACGAAGTTCGTATCACGCAAAGTATTGTTGCAAAGTCTGCAGCGAAAAATATCATTCATCGAAGAAGTGCGTCGCGCCGTATAAGTCGTTTAATGAAAAAATTAAATGCAATTGCTTCTTGATAGAGGTTAGGTAGAGTTTTTTCTTTGAATAGGGGGCTTATTATGAATTTGGATTCAGTTTTATTCACAAAGGAGGTGTGTCCAGATTCATCTGGTCCGGAATGGAGGTCGCTGCTATCTGAGTATTTTGGCCAGTCGGTTTATCGGGACTGGTTTGCTCAGTTAAAAACAAAATCTTTTAGGAACGGGATTTTGGTACTTTGTGCTCCTTCTTTATTCGTTAAGGATTGGATTGAAAAACATTACTTGGATTTGATCCTTCCTTTGTTGAAACGAAAATTTCCTCAATGTTGTCAAATTTCATTGATTGTGGAAGAAACAGTTTTTGATAGTGTAGAACATCAAGAGCAAGAAGAGTCTTTTTCTTCGCACCAAGAATATTCTCAAGGAAGTTCAAGTTTACGAGAAAGCCAAGGCGGTCTTCAGGAATTTTCTTTATCTGGGTATGCCTTAGACCCGAAATTAATTTTTGATAATTTTATCGTAGGAAAGCCCAATGAGTTTGCCCATGCTGCCGCAAGACGTGTTGCAGAGTGTGATGAGGCAATATACAATCCGTTATTTTTATATGGTCCTGTAGGGCACGGAAAAACACACTTAATGCACAGCATTGCCCATCATATTCTAGAACGATCTCAGTATAAAAAACGTGTACTTTATCTTTCCGCAGAAAAATTTATGTACGATTTTGTGCGTTCGTTGCGTTACAAAAACGTCATGGCGTTTAAAGAGCATTTTCGTTCTGTTCATGTGCTTATTATTGATGATGTTCAATTCATCAGCGGAAAAGATTCAACTCAAGAAGAATTTTTTCATACGTTTAATGCGTTAGTAGATCAAAAACGTCAGATTATTATTTCTGCAGACAAGTCTCCTACAGACTTAGACTTAAAAGAGCGCATGAAATCTCGTTTAAGTTGGGGGTTAGTGGCAGATATTCATCCAACCACGTATGAGCTGCGCTTGGGGATTCTTCAATCAAAGGCAGCCTCCTTAGGAATTTCTATAGATCAAAAGATTTTAGACTTTCTTGCCAGTAAAATTTCTTCCAATGTAAGAGAGCTAGAAGGCGCCTTGCTTCGCGTTTCGGCTCACGGAAGTTTAGTGGGAAAAACGTTAACTCTTCCCTTGATACAAGAGATTTTGAAAGATGTCTTGCGTCCTTATGAAACAGAATTAACAGTGGAATTTATTCAAAAAAAAGTTGCAGAATTTTATAATTTAAAGGTTTCTGATTTGAATTCTGCAAAAAGACTGCGAAACATTGTGCGTCCACGGCAAGTTGCTATGTATTTATCAAAGCAGCTCACGACGGCTTCTTTGCCTTATATTGGTAAAAATTTTGGGGGAAGAGATCACACAACCGTTATTCACGGTATTTCGACCATAGAAAATTTATTACAAAAGGATAAAACTTTACAAGAAGATGTAACGCTCTTGCGTAAAGCCTTAGAACGTTGATATATTAATACACAATAGATAAAATTTATTATTTGGAAGCATTTATGAGAATATGTGTAGAAAAGGCAGTTTTTTCTAAAATTTTGACCCATCAGCAGTTGCTTATTAATCGAAGGAGCACGACTGTTCCGATTCTATCGCATATTCTTATTAAAGCTCACCATTCAGAGCAGGGAGATCCCTTGCTTTCCGTTCAAGGAACTGACATGGAAATGAGCTTATGGGAAACAGAGGTCATTAAGCCTTTTCAGTCTTCAGGTGCTAGCGTAGTGTGCGCGCACCTTCTTTATGAAATTGTACGAAAAATAGATGATCAATGGGTTACGTTAGAAGGATTTGAAAACCACGTAACAATTCAAGGTGGGGCAGCAGAATTTCATCTTCCCACATTGCCTGTAGAAGAGTTTCCCTTAATGGAAACTCAAGATCTTCCTTTTGAGCTTTTAATTGATCCGGCAACTTTGGCAGATGTGATTAAAGATACAAGTTTTTGTGTTGCCACAGAAGAAACGCGTTATGCGCTAGCAGGGACTTGTTTTCATTTTAGAGAGGACTCCCAAAATCAGCTTTCTTGCAACGTAGTGGCAACAGATGGACACAGATTAGCTCTAAGCCGATTATTAAACATCAAGATCAATGAGTCGGCTATTTCTAGCCCTGCATCACTTTTAGTTATTGGAAGACGCACTATACAAAGTATGCTGCGTCTTTTGGAAAGCGATAGCAGTGAGGAAGTTTCTTTTCGATTTTCAGCCAATCAGGTTTCGCTTCAGGGAGAAAAATTTCAATTTTTTTCTCGTTTACTGATTGACAGATTTCCTGATTATATTGGTGCTATCCCTAAAAATCACGTATTTTGTGTTCAATTTGACCCAAAAGAACTAATGAAGAGTTTAGATCGTGTTAGTATGGTTATTGAAGAGCGTACTCGGTCGGTAAAATTAACTTTTTGTAAGACAGGATTAGTGGTATCTGCAAATAGCGCCCAAGGTTCTGCAAAAGAAGTAGTTAAAATTTCTTATGACGGAGAAGAATTTACGCTAATATTTAACGTGAGGTATCTTTCAGAGATTTGTCAGCACGCCAGAGGAAATGTAATGACAATGGAAGGAACTCAAAGTCAAAATCCAGTTTTATTTCAAGAAATTAATAGAGATACTTTGTATGTTTTAATGCCAATTTCTTCATAAAAGATTTCCCTGACAAAAGATCATTTATTTTTAAAGAGAAACTTCTTCTTATTTTTTATTTTTATACCAAATTTCTTAATTTTTCGGATTCTTTTTTACAGGATTTATTCTTAAAATCAGTTTTAAAAGACAGTGAAGTATGAAATTTGGTATAAGATAACTTTGCGAGAAAATATTTTTTAAAAAATTATATAGGGACAGAGTAGTTTTCCCTATAGGGGAAAACATCAAATATTAAATTTTTTAACTTCTGGAATAAACTCTTGTGTAGCAAAAGGTTTCGCATCCTCTTCCTCTTTAATCATTCCCAAAATCGTTTCTCCGGCAACGGTACGCTGATGAGGTGTTGCCCATATATCTACTTGATACTTGGGCAAGTACAAATCCATCCGGCTTCCAAAGCAAATAATTCCGTATTTTTCTCCCTTTTTTGCAAGCTGATCTACTTTAGCGTCACACACAATACGTCTTGCAATCCACCCTGCAATTTGCACGCAAGCCACTTGAAACCCTTGAGCAACTTGAATAACAACTCCACACCTTTCATTTTCTAAAGAAGATTCAGAGGTAAAAGCTTCTAAAAATTTTCCTGGAGCATAAGAAACTTGCAAAATACGCCCATCTACAGGAAAACGGTTAACATGAACATCCCATAAATTTAGAAAAATACTAATACGCGCCCAAGGACCTGGACCCAAGTCCAACTCTGAAGGGGGGGTGCAATCCACAATATCCAAAATTATTCCGTCTGCTGGACTTATAATAAGCTCTGATTTTAAAGGTGTGCATCGCGTGGGGTCACGAAAAAACAACCCCACCATCAGCGTTACCGCCGAACAAAGCAAAGCTAATTTTGTATGCACCAAAAAAAACAATGCAGAAATACAACACCCGATACCAACAAAAATCCACCCTCTTTGATCGATTTTTCCGGAAAACATAATATTCCACAATCTTTTGTCTAACATGTTTATTTTTATCCCCCTGACTTTTTGTGATCTCAAATAGCAATAAAATTTTTACGCTTAATACGTACTTTTGTCAAATTTAACACGAATTTTTCGTACATTTCAAACGTTTTTCTATTATAAATTATTTTTTTGTTTTTTACATTAGGATATCTTTCGTACTATTTTTTTTATAGCCTTAATATAACTCGAAATTAATTTATGAATCCTCTCAGTAAATCTGTATTTTCAAAAAACTGATGTAACTTAATGCGAAATAAATGAAATTTCAATGCCAAGTTAAATAAATCCATTTTTTGCACATTGACTTTTAGAAAATATTTTGAGACAATTGTAGAAGTTTTTGATGTTTTTTTGAGACTAAAATGGAAAATTTAAATTACGTCGAGTTGATCGCAGAATCTTCTAAAACCCACAATGTTCTTATAGATTTTTTTGCTACTTGGTGCCCCCCTTGTCAGGCACTTGTTCCCATTTTAGAATCACTTTCAAAAGATGCAGCTTGGCTTGATTTTCTGAAAATTATAAAAATTAATATTGATCAGAATCCTTCTATTGCAACGAAATATCGTATTCAATCTCTTCCGACTCTTGTGCTTATTCCCAAGCATCCTCAGGAAGTACAAGAGGTTGCCCGTCATATTGGAGGAATATCTGAAAAGGCGTTAATTGAATGGTTGAATTTTCATCAGATTCAAAACAAGTAGTGCACTATACCTTTTCAGATTTTGATCCTTGTCTTTGCCCTGGGTGGAGTATCCCTCATGGATTTTTTCCAGGGACGGTTAAAGGGCGAAATATGAGTGTGGGGTACAAGAGTATAGGAACGTACTTAAAAAATCGTCGCGACCTAGTTTTTTCTTTACGTATGGATCCTGAAAAGATGATGTTTCCTTGCCAGGTACACGGGGGAGATGTTTTTATAGTAACTAAAGATATTCCTTCTGATGCCCCTGATTGCGATGGATTAGTGACAGATGTTCCCGGTATTACTTTATGCGTTTCTACAGCAGATTGTGCTCCTGTCATGTTTTGGGATACAGAAAGCGTTGTAGGTATTTGTCATGCAGGATGGAAAGGAGTTTTTTTAGGAGTGCTAGAAAATACGTTGGCAGCAGTTAGGAGTGTTTCAAAGTCTCCTCTAAAAGTTCAAGCTTGCATAGGTCCCACAATTCGTCTTAAAAATTATGAAGTTTCTTGTGATTTTTATCATAGTTTTATTAAAGAAGATCCAGAGAGCTGCAATTTTTTTCAAAAAGAAGAGAAGCTATTTTTTGATTTACCTGGATATATCGCCTTTAGGCTTTCAAAAAAGGAATGCAAAGTATTCGATACCCTGGAAGATACGTACGAATCAAGATTTTTTAGCCGAAGACACCACAAGAAGCAAAATTTTTGTTGCGAGTATGGATTTGGTTCAATGATTGGGCTTCCTATTTAAATTTTTACGTTTTAATATTCAGTAGACATCTTCGGAAACTATCATTTAGTTAGCTCCATAGTATAAATAGAAGAAATAAGATCAAATCCTAAGGCAAAATCCTTTTTTCCTATTTTTGCGGCAATGAGTTTAAATCGTTTAAGCTATTCGATAATAGTTTCATTCACCTTTCTTTCGCTTGAAAGTTTTTTATTTTTATCTTCTTTCGTTAAAGGGTTTTTCTTACTTTTCTTCTTTGGAAATTCAGAGTTGCGATGCATCTTTTATGCCAGGATTTATCTTTGTTTTAGATTCTTTAAATAACCTAAAATCATGACAGTTGCCATTTGTAAATGCTGTACAAATCACTTCTTTGTTTTCTTCTCCCCCCCTTGTGTCTTTAAAGCAAGTCTTCTCTTTTTTCCAGGATAAAATTGTATTCTTAAGACTTGTTTTTTTAGGACGCTCTATAGGAGTTTCCGTTGCATCGATAAGGACAACTTCATATTCCTTATCACTTTTAAGTAACGCGTTCTTCACGGGTAATGCAAAGTCTGGATGCTTGATCAGCGTATCTTCCCCCATTTTAATAGACCTCTTGCAAAGGCTATCACTCAGACCATAGCTGCCAGATATATGAAAGTATTTCCGGTATTCTCTTAAATATTCTAAGGTTATCAGTAAGCGATCCTTGCCCCCTAGCGTATTGGGGGGGAATTACTTAGATTTTTGCTCACCTTCAGCTAACCTTAAGATCTGGGCCATTTTCTCAAAAGTTGACTTTTTGACCCCGGTTAATCTTCTAAAGCTTTCTTCTGTCTATGCTTTTTATACAAAATCAAACTGAAAGTGTTGGAATAATGCGTTGAAAGTTGTCATTGACGAGGTCGATAAGATCCATGGTGATGTTGTCCCAGGTTTGGTCAAAAAAATACAGCATACTCTTGCAAAACTTTTTGGCAGAGACAAAAAATTGATTAACATGTTCTTCGATGGGGGAAGGGGGCTAGAGAGGGCACAAATAATGCACCTCAATCCCCCCTTTCTTTCGCTACTTTTTAGGTATCTTTGCTTGTAGAGTCCTTGATCAAAGATCAGGTAGAACGGCGCCTTTGGATAAGCGTCTTTCAGCTGATCAAAAAACGTCTTCATAATGGCTCTTTCAAGGTTTTGAAGGATACCACTTGTAAGGCGCATATGCCTTCCCATAAGGTTCATGCGTGTAGGCTCGTCTTGGGGGGTGCCTGACAGGTGATTTTCGTTTCCATGGTGGGGGGGCATGCCATCATCAAACAGGATGGATTCATTCTTCGGCGGTGTTGTCATCACCGTCTCGTAATAATGAATAAACGCTTCCTGCTTGGTTGGATTTGCATACCGCACCGCTGGATTTTAAATGAAAAATTATGGGAGCGCAGCCACACAGGGTTCAAGAACATAAGCTCAGATATCGCTTACTTTCATATACGTTGTGGCTTTCCAAATGCGCGATAAGTTCTGCTGTTTGTGAAACATTCAACTTTTGATCTTCCTTATACTCCTCTACGATCGTCAATCAGAAGAGCTTTAGCGATTTGACGAATAGCTCCCCCCTTTTTCGGATAACAAAACTGCCTTAATTCTATCTTCTACGCGTCGGTTCTTTTCTTGCCGATGCTGCGTTCGTAACGCAACACGATCTTCTTCTGTCAGAAATCTTTTCATAAGAAAAATTATTAATTTTATTCAGTCATCTTTCTTTACCAGTACATAAACAAAAATTTTATTTTTTTTTGCGACTTTACTAAGTTCCTTATTACCGGTTTTGATAAAGTCGCATATGCAATGATTAAAATCAAGCGTCTTCTTTCAAAAGATTTTCTTCTTTTTCCTCGTCTTTAAAGGAATCTACCTTTTCCTCACCTACAGAAGTAGACCAATCAAAAAAATCAGTTTTGGGACGAACTGCTGCACGAATTGCTTTTTCTAGTTCTTCCATTTTTTCTGGGTTTTTTAAAAGATAGGCTTCCGCGGATTCTTTTCCTTGCCCTAGTTTTTCTGATTGATAGGAATACCAAGAACCAGACTTTGCGATTAAATCAAGACGCACACCAAAATCGATAAGTTCAGAAACTTTAGAAATTCCCTGCCCATACAAGATATCAAAGGTCACCTCACGAAAAGGCGGGGCTAACTTGTTTTTTACTACTTTTACCCTTACTTGGTTCCCTCTAATTTCTTCGTTTCCTTTCCCTTTGATCGATCCAATGCGACGAATGTCTAATCGAACAGATGCATAAAATTTTAGTGCATTTCCCCCCGTAGTAGTCTCTGGATTCCCGTACATAACACCAATTTTCTGACGCACCTGATTGATGAAAATAACAATAATATTAGAGCGCGAAATAGAGGACGTTAATTTTCTGAGCGCTTGACTCATTAAACGCGCCTGCAACCCCATGTGAGAGTCTCCCATGTCTCCTTCCAGTTCTGCTTTGGGAACCAAAGCTGCAACACTGTCAATAACCAAAACTTTAATCGCCCCAGAACGCACAAAATAATCTGCAATTTCCAGAGCTTGCTCTCCAGTATCGGGTTGAGAAATGTATAAATTTTCAGGCTGAATCCCAAGTTTTCGCGCGTATTGTTTGTCAAAAGCGTGCTCAACATCAATAAAAGCACAAATTCCTGATTGTTTTTGCGCTTCTGCAATGACGTGCATCGAAAGCGTTGTCTTACCAGAGCTTTCTGGACCGTAAATTTCGATAATACGCCCCAAGGGAAGTCCCCCAATACCTAAAGCTAAATCTAACCCCAAAGATCCAGTAGATACGACTTCGACTTGCTCGGCTGCTTCTTGCTCCAAGCACAGCACCGACCCTTTACCAAAAGCTTTTTCAATTTGTGCAATGGCATTTTGTAGTGCGTGAGTTGTATGATGGGTCATAAATAATTTTCCAATAACCTGCAGATCTATATTTTAACATAGTTCCTTGTGCAATTCTAGCAAACGCACTTTAACTAAAAATTGTTCTTGGAATCTCCGTGCTTTTAAAATTCAAAAAAGAAAAAAAATTTTACCTTTGCGCATTAAGCAAAGTTTTTTGCATCTTCATGAATTTTTACAGCGCTTTGAATGCGAGTTTGAATCCAAGACGGCCCCAAAACATCTAGCATATGATACAATCCTACAGAAGAAGTCCTTCCCAAAAGAACTATACGAAGACTTTTTCCAAAATCTGATAATTTTATTTCTCGTTTTTTCACAAAATCTTTCAAAAAACTTTCCATATCTCCATCATCGTTTTTCAATGCCTGGGAAAAAGTTTTTAAATATTCAAAAAATTCTGGAGTAATCTCTTTTAGCGCATCTAAAGAAATACCAGGGACTTCCTCTTGAACGTACAAACTTAGATGCTCTTTCAGATCTATCAAAGTCTTTGCGCGTTTTTGTAATTCAGACATGACCTTTGTCCCTCGGGCTTTGTCTCCTTGCATTTCCAAGACTTCCCAAAGTTTTTCTGGAGAATACTGACAGATATAAAATTTATTGAGATCTATTAATTTTTCTTCATCAAATCTGCCAGGGGAGGGCGACAACCCAGAAAAATCAAACCATTTCAGTGCATTTTCTCTAGAAATTTTTTCTTCATTTCCATAAGCCCACCCTAAACGTAACAAAACGCTTTCTACTGCTTCTGGTAAAAATCCATGAATTTTGTAATACTGAACGTCTGCAGCGCCATGTCGTTTAGATAATTTTGCTCCGTCTGCGCCATGAATTAAAGGAATATGCGTCATTTCTGGCAAATTCCACCCCAAAGCATGATACAAATTTGCTTGCCGAAAAGCGTTTGTAAGATGATCGTCTCCACGAATGATGTGGGTAATCCCCATATCGTGATCATCTACAACTACAGCCAACATGTAAGTAGCAGAACCGTCACATCGCAACAACACCATATCATCTAAGGCATCACACTGTAAGTAAAGCGCTCCTTTTAGATGATCATTAAGATGCACTCCCCCCGTTAACGGTGCTCTCAGCCTTAAAACAGACACCCCAGGCACTTCAGGAAGATTTTTTTCTCTACAATGGCGATCGTACCCTATAACCTTTCCTTGTATCCTTGCTGTTTCTCGAAGATTTTGAAGACGCTCTTGAGTGCAATGACACCAATACGCCGAATCATTTTGAAAAAGCACCTGGCCTATTTCTCTATGGCGATGTTGGCGCTTAGACTGAAAAACTACGGGCTCATCCCAGTCTAAACGCAACCAACGTAGAGCATCAAAAATTTGCTGCACCGCTTGAGGAGTAGATCGTTGCAAATCCGTATCTTCAATACGTAAGAAAAAGCTCCCTGTATGTTTTCTGGCGTACAAATAATTAAATAACGCTGTACGGGCAGATCCTAAATGAAGCCATCCAGTAGGAGAGGGAGCAAAACGTGTAACGACCTTCATCAATGAACCATAGCAATAAATTGATTCCGATTATAACTCATTTTATTTTTTTTGTCTACAAACTTTACCTTAGACAACCACACTGCTCTCTAAGGAGGTAAACTTTTATTATTTTTTTGATTTTGAATAGATGCTCTTTTCTTCTTCGTTTTGTATCAGCGCATCACACAAAATTTCGGTATTACTTTTCATAACGTCGCAGTAAGTTTTTCCAAAAGGAATATCATCGATGCACAACGAACTTGCTAATTTTATTTTTAGATCTTTTGCTAATTGCTCTGCGCCCTCAGAACTATGGCTTTGTTCTGGAAAAATTGCGCAAATTTTTAATTTTGTCAAATGCATTAAGTAATTTCCTTGATGATGGCTTGCCTCAGGAAGAGCATACAAGGTAACTCCATAGCGATTTTGGTAATAGGGCATAGAGTTGTGAAAAACTAGCCCTGAAAGTTTTTTTCTTCCTTTCCATTGGTTTTGGATCCAAACATCTAAATCGTTAAGATCACGGATATAAATAGCCGCACGGCTTTGAATGCTTTTGTTTGGGTATATTTTAAGCAATGCTTCAGTTATGATGGTAACGTACTGAATGACATAATAGGGATCGTGCCATAAATGACCATCTGAAATAAGGTCTGTGAAAGTCGTTCTAGAAATTTCTTTTTGTATTGGATTTTTTTCTAAAATTTCAATTTTTTTAAGTTTTATTTTTTCTGAAAGGACCAAGATTTTTGCTTTTATTTTTAAAGCATTTAAAGTAGAAATCCACTGCATATCCACCCCCTTTCCGTGAAGAATAACAAGGTCCGCCTTAGTTAATTTTTTAATGCTTTTTGCGCTACACGGAAAATGATGAAGAGAACTGCAATGGCAAGGAGAGGTGTAATCATTTTCTGAAATTGTTTCAATAAGACACTCTTTTGGGGTTAATTTTTCTGTTATATGTTTTAATAAAAAAGAAGATGTGACGATGTATGGACGGTATGCATACAAATCAAAGGAAACAAAGAATATCACCAAAACACGCCATAAATGCGGAAGTTTAATTCTGCTATAAATTAATGACCCCGCATACCCTATTCCTAAGACTATCAACAACGTAGGACCGTAAGGCCAATCCTTATAGCACGAAAAAAAAAGAGAAGACAATGTGGCACACATATTCCAAAGCACAGATTTCCAAAAAATATGTTTAAGGTGAGTTCCAGAAACGTAAAAGCTTAAAAACGGCAAAATAGTTAGTCCTAAGACGACAAGCGCTCCCATTCCTTGAAATTGAATGGCGGCATTCAACACAAATAAAGCAATCCATCCTCGATAAATCCACCGCATTTTAGGGTAAGTTCTGTATGCAAATTCAGAATCAAAACTGTGAGTTTTTAAATTGTCCCAAAAATAATAACAAAAAATCCCAGATCCTAGAGTACACAGCGTAAGAACAAAAACATAGCTCTGCGGAACAATAAAAATAGATCCAAAAAAAGCGTGCATTAAATCTTCGCTTCCTCCAAAAAACATACTAATTGCAATAGCCAATAAATAAATTCCTGCTATACTGCTGTTTACGTCTAATGCGCGATGGCGAGATGTCCATAGAGTGATAGTTGTTAAAATAATTCCTGAGACTGCTCCCATAAGACTTACTATCCACCAAGGCCCATCCATGCGTGTTCCTAGCGTGATGCCTGGTAACATTCCATGGGAAAGGGCGTCTCCTAAAAACGCAGTTTTTCCTGACATTAAGACTGCCCCCATTAACGCACACAAAATAGAAGATAAAAAACACAAAATTACTGCACGTTGCAGAAAAGGATGAATCAACAAAGATTCTAATAAAGGAGAAAAAAGATACATCACAAACCTTTTTGAAATGAGTTAAACCTTATTTATACGTGTTGTAAAAAAATCTAAGAGAGCATTAAAATTCTACCCCTAAAATGGCGCCCAACACACACCTTGAACTTCTAAGGGGCAAGATTGAATAGTAATGCCTTGCAGAGACATCTCACACCCATAAGCCAGCATGACTACACCTGCCTGATGCGCTGCTTCAAAAGCCTTTCCGTATTCTGCATCAAGATATCCTGCTATTTGAAAGACAGAACAGTCATTACGTTGAACGACATAAAGCATCACTGCAGTCTTGCCTTGTTGTGCAAGTGCTGTTAATAAGCGCAGATGTTTTGTTCCTCTTTGGGTTACGCAATCTGGAAACAAAGCAACGGTATTGTGCTTTAAATGTACATTCTTTACCTCAATCCATACCAAAGAATGTTCAAAGGTAAGCAAAAAGTCTAAACGAGATTCTCCCAAGCAAGGCTCGCTTTTGAAACTTTTTATGTCAGACCACTGCGGAAATCGTTTTTCTGTTAACGCCTCTTTTACAAGCATACTGGGAATAGCGGTATTTGTTCCCACTAAGATCGGCTTTGCTTGGTGTCCCTCTTTTACCTCTTCCATCATCCAGACAAAAGGAAGCTTTCCTAAAGATTGGGGTTTTTTGGGACATACCCAAACCTTGGATCCTGGCTCTGTTAATCCTAACATTGCACCAGTATTAACACAATGTGCCGTAACGCATGTTCCCGTTTCTAGCTCTACATCAACAAAAAATCTTTTATACCGCTTGATAAGAGTTCCTCTTTGCGGGCATTCCCAGAATTTCACGTGCGCTTGCCGCCTATTTTATTCTTAAGAAATTATATACTAAATATTACAAAATGTCATGAAGGAGAAAAAAACCATAGTGAAATTTTTTCTCCCATACCGTATGATTAAACCATAGAATTTCAGGAGCCCTTTTTATGCGACATTTTGCAATGATGAGCGCTAAAAAAGAAAATCTGTTTGCTTTAACTGTTCGTTGGATAGAATACCAGTCCAATTTTCTTAATATTCCTCTATCAAGATGGAAAATTTATGTTCCCTATACGCGATGCATCCCTTTTTTGCGGCGTGCTTTTTTTACTCACGATAGTGCTGAAGAATGTCTTCCCAAAATTTACTCAGTATCTAAAAATGATTCACTTCCTTTTGAAAGAAAATTAGGGTGGATGCTTTCTTTTTTAACTCCTGTTATACCTGATATCCCTTTAGAACGTCGCATAATGATAGCACAAGACGCATTATTGCTATGGGAACAAAGTTTGATGTATGAAACTTCGTGGCATAAACTTTATGAAGTACAAGAGGAGTTTTTTTCTCAGTATGAGTGTTCAACCCTGCACTTACTGCGGTATATTTCAGAGCTATGGCCAGATTTTTTGAAAAAAAAAAATCCTCCTCGTGAATCTGTTTATGAACATTTTCTTGATCGTTTTGATGAATTAAAAGACCCAACGGTACTTATGGGGGCTCAAGGAACACTTCCGTTTACACGAGAGATGATGAAACAATTAAAGAAATACCCCCAAGGGTGGATTTTGTTTCCTTATGCTCCCAACCCAAGCCAAACTTCACAAGATTCCCTTTCTGCATTTCATCCTTTGTACGGATTTCAAAAAACGCTTTTAGATTTAAACCTTAACTATGACGACATTGTTATTATTTGTGATGAGTATTTTAAAAGCTCTAATATAAAAAAAAAATCAAAGAAGATTTCGTCTTTTCCTGATGCTCAAGATGCTTTTTTAGCTTCTTATCACGGAAATTTCTTGACAGTACCTATCAAAAACACGCTGCACTATTATACTGTGACAACCCCCATGGAAGAAGCGTATCAAGTAGCACAATGTTTGATAACGTGCTACAAAAAGGGGAAGTCAGCATTATGTGCAACCCCTGATCCTGTTTTAGCTCAAGGAGTATCTATTTTGCTAGAAAACGAAGGAATCCCGATTCAATGGCAAGGATCGTTATGCCTAATTCATCATACCAGTGCGCATTTTATTTTGTGTTTATGGCAGTGTATAGAAAAAAAGTGGTCTTTCTTTTCTGCTTCAGACTTTTTAAAACATAATACTTGGAAAGGGCGTTACCCAGGCCTTTTTCAGTGGATGTGTTTTCTTGAAAACCGATATTTTAGAGGAAATCCTCTACCAGAAAACTTATGGGAATGGCTAAATCGTCACGGACAACATACCCCATATCCGCGCATTGCAGAGCGCATTATAAAAAGTTTTCATTCTTTTTTTTCGTCACTTTCTTCTATGATAAATTCTTTACAACGCTATTCATTAGAATTATGGCTAAACACTTTAAATCAAGCGCTTGAAGGCGTATTAAAGGATTGGCTTTGGAAAGAGTCTGGAAAAAAAGTAAAAGAAGCGCTGAATGAATTGATAAATAATGCTTTTGCTTATGAGGCACTGAACGCAGCAGAAGTAGGAGTTTTACTTAATCATCTTTTTCAAAATTATTTTTTGTCCTCTCCAGAACACCTTAATGATTCTTGTGAGACACTTTTATACCTTTGTGGTCCAAAAGAAGCGCGATTGTTAGCACCAAGTTATGATGTATGCATTTTGACCAGTTTATACGAAGGAGGATGGCCAAGAGGCATTACTACTAACTCTTTACTGCCTTCTGGATTGCAAGAGCATTTAAAATTTCCCCCCTCCAGTTGGCAAATTGGAATGGCCGCCAGGAATTTTTTATCTTGTTTAAATGCACCTGAGATAATTTTTATTCGCTCTAAAAATAGTGGGGACCCTTCTAGATTTTTGCTGCGTTTACAAGGTATATCATCTAGTCCTGTTTTAGAAAATTTTAAAAATTTTCCTTATTTCGTCCCTTCTTGTGATAAACCTCGTGTTTTATGTTCACAAATAAAGCCAAAAATTCTTTCCGTAAGCGATATGGTTTTACTCTACAATAATCCTTATGGATTTTATTTAAAACGCATCTTGGGAATTTATCCTTTGGCTCCCCTTCAAAAAGAAGCAGGCACTTCATTGGGTATTTTATTTCATCGATTACTAGAACAGTGGATGCGACGTTGCCCAGGAAATGTTTCTTTTTTAGAATCTGTACTGAAATTTCACTTAATGCAGTTAATCGAAGAAATGTTATTTCCTCAATACTCTAATAGAATGATCAGAACTCAGATACTGCGATGTTTTGAAGGTTTTTTTGAATATGAATTAGAAAGCAGAAAAAATTTTTTTACTTCTTTTATAGAAGCAAAGGGGCGCAAAGAGGTCAACACCGCTTTTGGGTCTGTAGTGCTTGTAGCTCAAGCAGATCGCATTGACTATAAAAGGGAAGGGGGCATCATCATTGATTACAAAACAGGTGTTCTGCCCAAAACTATTCAAGATGATGGTGTTAGCAGCCAATTATGGTGGTTGGCTTGGATATTGAAAAATAACGGATTTAAGGGGGTGCCTGATACTTTTCCCATTCAAAAGGTGCAGTGGTTCCACCTTTCCTTGTCTCACGGATTTCAGTGTATAAGCGCAAAAGCACTTGAACACCTAGAAGACTATATTCAAAATCAATGGAAAACTTTAGAAGGGTATATTTCAGGAACACTTCCCTACATCCCGCTTGAAACAGAAAACTTTACTGACGGAATCTCTAGACGATTAGAGTGGAAGAATTGATTAATCCTGAAATAACGCTGTGTCAAATCTAAAACATTAACATTTTATGGGGAGTTTGGGAGGACAAAAATCTATCAACGATTTCGTTTAGTTTTTGTTTAAATTGTAATTTTTGTTGATAAATATTTTGAGGAATAACTTCTCTTAATTCCTTTAACATTTTTATTCTTGAATCTAAAGGGAGTTGAGAAATGTTTTTTTGAGTAATACGTTCAATCGCACCAATAATGTTTAAAAATTTTAAAGAAATGTCTGAATATTGATTATTATTTAATTTTTGGATAAAATCTTGATCTTGATCTTGATTAATTTCATCTACAAGCACTGATATCTCTTTTATTAAGTTATCGATTTCTTGTGTGTTATTAGAAGCAAGGGGGTCAGAAACCGCAGGAAAATTCAAAGGTTGAATTACTTGTTGAGGATTTACAGGAGGAGTAAACTTTAATTCTTCGTTTCGTTGCCTGATATGGTATAAAATTTTTTCGGTCGCGCTTTTAAACACTGGTTTTACGAATTCTGTAAAAAAATCCTTTTCTGTTTCCAGAGTATTGATTATTTCTTGAAGCTTTGATTCCAAAGCAGCTCTAACTTTTTTTGCTCCAGAAGATTTTTCTTCAGAAGTCTTAGATTTTTCTTTTGCTAACTCTTTGAACCTTCTTGAAAATTTTTTTTTCATATTTTGCTTAGTTTTTTCTTTCGTATCTATGATTTCAGTTTCTCCTGAAAACGCTAAAGCGCATTTACTTGAAAAAAAAATTCAAAAACACATACATAAATAAATAACTTTTTTTTGTTCTAATCATAGGTTCTTTAGATGTTCTTTCACGTAATACAATTATAAGAAAATTGTTTTAATTTTTTACAAATTTTGTAAACTTCACCCAATTGTTCCATAATATCAATTCTGAATAAAAAAAGTTTGGATAAAAAATCCACTTCCTAAAAAAATTTTTTAAAAATAGCGAGTCTCCATGGAAGACTTTTTCTTCTGCGCATTGACATTGAAATTATTATTTTCAGGTAGAAGTTCATCCGGAACCCCCTTTGCAAGTTCTTTTGCAAAGTCAGGCGCAACATCCTTAAAAATGTTGCCGCCCATTTTTAAAAATTCTTTTGCTAAAAATTTCTCTCCTCCATATAAGGATTCTTTGAAGTTTGATGATTTCAATTCTTGAATAATTTCTCTATACACTTTTTTAAAAACAGCTTGCATAATTCTATTGAATTGCGGACTGAGTTTTATCTCTTCTCCTTTTATATTTATAATGTAACCAGAAATTTTTTGCAATGAATGTTCTATTTCTGGTTTTTGATCCTTCATTAACTCCATTACGTATTTTGTATATATATTACTTATGTCGTTTTCGACGATTTTTTCGAAATTTTTTGGTATTACCCCATGTATGTCTAAATTTTTTAAAACATCAATTAACGTATTTTCTGTATCTTTCCATGATTCATGGCGAGTTTCAATTTTTTTTATTTGTTTTATTTGTTCTAAAATTATACTTTCTAAAGTAGAATTTAACTTTTTAAACTCTTCAAAAGGTTGTATTATATTTTGTATCGACATTAATAATAATTTAAGATTCAACATATTATAAGTTGGAGCCATGAATAAATTTTTCCATTTTAAAGCGTTTCCAAATTTATTAACCATCAATTTACTTAATAGCATCCTTTTATCTTTAGATTCAAATAGAAATGAGAAATTATCTTCTTCTGAGAAAAATCCATGAAATAAGATATGGATGGATTGATATAAGTGTTCACTTAATTTTTTGTCTTTTTTTATTTGTTTTATTTCTTTTAAAACGAAAATCATGTAAATCTTTTTCAAATAATTTTGCAGTTTTAAGTCTTCTAAATTTTTTAATCGATAGAAGAAATTTTTTAACAGCACTTTTGCTTTGTTTGCATGAAAATAAGAGCTACCTTCTCTGGTTAAGACTTTCAAAGCAGAGGTTACGTCTGGGAGACTCCTATTGGTAAAATTTCCTAAAATTTTGTAAGGCACATTATCATTTTCTTTAGCAATCTTTTGGATACTTTCGGAAGATAGTTCATCCTGTTTTACTTCCTTTTCTAGTTGGGTTATGAATGCATCTTCCTCTTCAGGCAATTTTTGTGATTCAAATGGATCTTCCTCTTCAGGTAATTTTTGTAACTCAAATTCATTGCGATCTTTGTGAAATTCATTGTTTTCGCTTTTTACCCATCTTTTGTATTTTTCATCTATTTTTTTTACAAAATTACTATCACCAATTCTTTTCAAAAAAGATATGTTTTTTAAAAAATTCTTCTCATTTTCAGAATTAAATGGAAAGCTAGAAAAAAAATCATCGTATTTATTTTTTATAAAATTTTTAAAATTCTCCATATGCATTGGTAAAATAAAGTCAGATAATGATTCTTTATCATCATCCCATATGTTCTTAAAATCAGAATCTATCAACAAAAAGCTTAAGATTAAATTTGTCCACGATAACGGATAAGACAGAGAGAAAATAGCAGGAGGTATCTTTTTGTTGCTATAATCATCATCGTAATTTATTGCTATTTTTGAAAAAAAGTTTTGAAAATAAATACTTTTCAACTCTTTTATTAAGGGGACATCTTGAGTGCGATATTTAAGAGAATCGACACAATTCAATATGTTTACAAATACTTCTTTTATTTGTTTTTGAATTTTTTCACTTTTATCTTGAATTTCTTTTTTTTCTTGTTCACTTTCAGCATGTTCAATTTTAAGCAATCCTAAATCATTTACCAATTTTTTAAAAACTGGAACAAAAAAACTTAATAGCTTTGAATATATTAATGGCATAAACTTTTTGTTTTCCTCATAATTAATGTTATATGCCTCATCCATATGACTCATAGATTCTTGGGGAGTTTTAGCGCTCTGAATTGCTTTTAAAATTTCCATAGTATCTTTCTCATTTTTATCCTTCTCATTAGTATCCTGCTCATTTGGTGGTGCATATCCTTGATGTGATACCAATGTAGCAATCAAAAATAAAAAAAGGTTTTTGTTAATTTTTTTAATCATTTTTATACTCTAAAAATCTGTAACTCATAATAAATTGTATAAAAAAAAATTAAAAATATCATAAATACGTAAAAAAATTTTGCAGATGGTAAGATAAAGACAATTTAGGGAATCAAGAAAAAACCTTTTCCTTTGGTTGCACATCCCGTGACGACACTGTCTAAAGGATGGATGGAAATATTCTCCATCCATTTTTTTCGCGCCTAGAAAAAATGCTCGACTACTGGTTCTAATAGATTCCGGGCTTGACATATGACACGCCTAGAAAAAATTCTGGACTACGAGCTCTAATAGATTCCGTGTATGATTTTCTAGAATCAATTAAAAACTGATATAACTCAGTAAAATGTTTTGATTTATTGTTAATTTTTTCAATAATATTTGTTTCAAAACCTTTCAGCAAATCATTAAGATATTCAATACTTATACAATTTGTTTTGTATATTTTCTTAAAAGTATCTAGTATTCTTTTTTCAGATCCTATTTTTATCAAAATGTCCATAAAATCTGGTCTATCAAAAAAAGGTTCTATAAGCAAACTAACAGCTGCAAAAAATACTCTTTGAGAGTTTTCTGCACGAAATTTCTTAGTGCTTTCATTTTCATTTCCATAACTTCTATCACATCTTTCGCAATCTTCTGAATTTTTTGATAAAAAATTTGTGATTTTGTAAATATAGTCATCCAGTCTCTCAAATTTATTTTGTTCTGTTAAATTCATTTTCATTATTCTACTGAAAAAAAATTGAGTCATTTTTTTATATAGAGATGGACTGGTTTTTTTATACTCTTCGGATATATATTTTGTTCCAAATCCTTCTAATGCACTACTATAAGTACCTCGTACATAATCAAATACTTCATTTATAAAAATTTTTTCCATTGCAGTCCTCGAGGAGAGAAGCGCCGTCCCAAAATTTCCGAGCTGTTCTTCAACAAAAATATCTAAATTTTTTAATAGTTCTACCCCAGCATTAATTGGAATACCGTCTCCGCATAAACTGGCTACCAATCCATAATAACTTCCTGAATCACCAAGAGCTTTATTTTCAGCTTTGTTGATTGCCTCATCTCTTTCATCAATATATTCTGCACCTTTAAGTGCAGACATGCTTTGAGAAAATTTTTCTTTAATATTTTTTATTGAAAAAAATCTATTTTGAACTTTAGGAGTTTTTAATTTATTTACCCAATCTATAATATCGTATCGAAAAGTCTGTTCTGCTCTTTGCACTCGTTTTGAAATAAATTCAGAAGTTGGTATTACTTTTTTTTCAAGTTTAGCATGCGTTCTCTGATATTCACCGGGGCTACTAGTTGGGTCAGAGATTTTTTTCGTATTAAACTCTATTGATTTATACTGCTTTACTGACTCATCCGTGGAACGCGGATTAAGTGAAGTATTGGTGGAATTTTGTAAGGAGCTGTCAATCAATGCGGTAGATACGGTAGAATTTTTCAAAGAATTATCATTTGCTCTTAGTTCTTTTTGCTTCACTCCAGTTTTTGACGCCTCATCATTATTTGATACGTTAGATTTAGATTGAGTTGCTCCGGTGGATACCCATTGCTGGTATTTTTTCCTAATTTCGACTTCAAAATCTTTTCCAATATAGCCAAAAATCTCTGCATTTTTATTGTAGATTTTTTTATTTTCGTCAGTAGGTAGAACGCTAGATAAAAATTGATCATACTTCGCTCTTAATCTGTTTTTAAGAGCACTTAATTGATTTGCGAACAAAAATTTAGATAACGGCGCACCATTCAGAATGGCTTTATTCTTTTCGAACAGTAAACTTAATAACCAATTTGTCCACACGAAAGGATAATCAGGTTCAAAAATATAAGGAAGTTCAAAGTAATTTTCAAAATAAGTACGCTTTGAGTTTTCTATTAACTCTGTATCTTCTGGATAAGCTTTTTCTAAAATTTTTATAAACTCATTATTGTTCGTATAAAAATTAAAAATATTTTCTTTTACAATAGCTGCCTCTTGAGGTTCGAGTTTATTAATCGATTTTAATTTATATAGCCATTTTGTAAAAACAGGAAGCCAAAAGCCGTGTAATAATTTTTTATATAGATCCTGTATAAGAGGCTTGTATTTTGGATAATTATTTTTTTCCAGAATAAAACTTAAACATTCATATAATTCTTTAATATTTACCGCTTTTTTAATTTTTTTATTTTGTTCTGATATGTTTTTTGCTGTTGGTTATAAGAATTAGAAGGTATTTGAGCAACCAATGACACGTATTCTTTTTTCATACTTTCGTATTCCTCTTTCTGTTTTTCAAATGTTTTTTCTAAATCTCTGGTGTCAATTTTACTTTGTTTTTCTTCAACCAAATTTTTTAATTGTTCAATTTGCTGATTTAATGATGATTCTTTTTTTTGATGTTCACCAATTAATTCTTTTATTTTGTGCTCTTTTTTAAGCATCTCTTCAATTAAATCATTACGTTCATTTTCCCGATTTTTTTCGTATTGTTTTTGCAATTCTTTAAGAGTATCTAATTCTCTTTGAGCTAATTCTTTTTCGTTTAAAAAATTTTGATTTTTTTCGTATATTTTTTCGTATAAATTTTTCATTTTTTCTTTCAACTTATCATCCTGTATTTGTATTGCAAAGATATCAAGATTCTTAACTCCCAAATTCCGTTTTTTATCTTTTCCTTGACTGTTTTGAGCTCCAACATTTTCTGTTGCTTCAAGTTCTTTCATTTTTTTTCTAAGTTTTTCTAATTCAATTTCTTGATCATTTAATTTTTGTTTTTGATCTTGTATTTCTTTTGATTTTTTTTCATCTTCAGGCTGTAATGATTCTAAGAGCTTCTTCAGATTTTCTATATTAGAGTTTTGGAGTTCTAATTGTATTTTTAATTGTTCAACAAGAGTTTTATTCTTTTGCTTTTCTACCTGATCTAACTGAAATAAATTTTCTTCGGTCAGTTTTAGCGCTTTAGAATTTAAATTGATCTGAGTAGTAATCTCAGAAATTATTTTCTCTTGTCCAATCGTTCTATTTTTTAATTCTTCATTAGATTTATTTAAATCATCAATTTGTTGTTTTAAAATTAGTTTTTCTTTTTGCGTTAATTTTTGTAGTAATTCAAGATCTGTTATTGCTTTTTCTTTTGCTTTCCGTACTACTTTATCATCGTTTTCTAATAGGTGTATCCTATTTTTTGTTTGGTTAAGTTCGGTTTCTAGGTTTATATTTTTTTGAACTAATTCTTCTTGAGATTTGGTTAATAGGTCAATTTTATTTAATAATATATTTTTTTCGTTTTCTTTTTTTTGTATTTCTTCAGCTATTTCTATCGTATTTTTTTGATCTTTTTCTTTAATATTTCTTTCCATTTGCTTATATGCGTCCAACTGTTGAGTTATTTTTTCTAATTCTTTGACACAAAAAGTTTTTTCATCCAATAATTGATTTTTTTCTTTTATTGTATCTTCCACAAGCCTTATCGCAGATAAATTCTTTTTTTGTATCTCTTCAAGTTTTTCATCGTTTTCATTCTCTTTTTTTTTATATTCTTGTTTCATAGAATCAATATTTTTTTCGTTTTCTTTTTTTAAACTAGTGATAAAAATCTCATACTGAGTATCTTTTAATTTTAACTCTTCTTCGGTTTTAGAAATTTTTTCTGTTAATTTTTTAATTTCACTATCTAAAATATTATTTTTGTTAGTTAATTGCTGTATTCTTTCTTTATCATTTGAATTAAATTTTTTTAATTGGTCTAATAGCTTACTATCTTGATTTTTCTGATTTTCTAGAAATTGTACTGATTGTTTTTTGTTTTCAAGATCTTCTTTTAATTTTTCGATAACATTACTTTGTTCTCTAAGATCATTTTCTATTTTTTGTATTGTAAAGTCCTTTTTTTTTATGATTAATTTATAAGTTGTTAACTTTTCTTTTTTTTTCTGAAGTTCTAAATTTAACTTATTGATTTCTTTAACTGAAAGATCATTTTGTGTACTAAGCTCTATTAATTTTTTTTAAGGTCTGTATTTATTTGTTCGCTTTCTTGAAGTTTGTATATTAATTCTGTTTTTTCTTTTTCAATCTTCTGTGCTTCTATCTCTAATTCTTTATTTTTTTTTCGAGATTTGTTTTTTCTTGATTTAATTCTTTTATTAAATTTTTATTTTGATTGCTAGAATTATTAAAATTTTCTATTTGTTTTTTATTTTGATCTAAAAGATTTTTTATTCGTTTGATTTCAGAATTTATCATCTGCCACAAAAGAGCAACGGCGCTTGACTCTGCTATAGCAAAACTTTCTGGTGCTGCGCTATTTTGATCTAATTTTTTAAGCGTATTAAGGAAATTTTCCGTTATAATCATTTGATCTCTGTTGCTTTTTTCTAATTGTTCTTGAAAAGATTGGGTTAATTTTTTATACTGAGCAACGGTTTCTTGGTAAAATATTTTAGTTTGTTCTAAGGATGTAGCTTCTTTGGCATATGTGTCAATCCTAGCCCTCAATTGTGCATTCATAGTATCTAATTTTTTTTTTGATCTTGGGCATGCGTATTTTTTAATTTAAGTAAATTTAGTTCATCGTTTAATTTATTATTTTCTTTTGTAAAAATTATTTTTTCTTGTTCATTTTTTATTAATAGTTCTTCAATTTTCGAACTAAGAATTTCGATTTTTTTATCTCTATCTTCTGTGTTTTTTGTCAGTGCATAAAGAGCTTTTTTGAGTTCATCAATATTAGTTTGATCTTTATTATTTTGCTCTGTAGATCGAGAAAATTGATCACTTAATAATTTAGCCCGGTTTTGAAATTCTTCTTCAAGTGCTTTTTTTTTTGTTAAAAACAATTGTTCATTTAAAATCGATCTATTTTTAAGGTTTTCTATTTGTTCTTGCATTTCTTCTTTTTGTTTATTTAATGCTTCGATGAATTTTTTAAGTTTATTTATTTTATCTTTTTCAGTTGATAATTTTTTAATTTTTTTATCTACTGATTTAATATTTATTTCGTTTATCTCTCTTTCTTGATTAATGACCTCTATTATTTTTTCTACACCTCTATATGCTTCCTGTTCAATTTTTTTCTGTTCAGATTCTAGATTTGTAAAATTTTTTTCGATTTCCATAGCAGACGTATTGTTAAGAGGGGGGGTAATTACAAAATCTTTTTCGATTTCCATAGTATTCCCCAGAGAAGTAGTGAGCGTATCTAACAATTTTATAAAATCCTTCAAATCTTTTGATTGGTCTGTAAAAGTTAATGCTTTATTTTTAAGTAAAGAATATATTTCACTAGCGTTTAAATTTTTTTCTTGTTCAATAATTGAAAATAGCTCTTTG
Source organism: Holospora elegans E1 (assembly GCF_000648275.1). NCBI lineage: Bacteria > Pseudomonadati > Pseudomonadota > Alphaproteobacteria > Holosporales > Holosporaceae > Holospora > Holospora elegans. The sequence goes on from NZ_BAUP01000124.1 coordinate 61,976, forward strand.
TTCTTTAATTTATCTAAAGCACTCATCACTTCTGTGGACAAGGGGGCATATCCTTGATGTGAGAACAGTGTAGCAATCAAGAATAAAAAAAAATTTTTATTAATTTTTTTAATCATTTTTATAATTTAAAATTTGTTACTGCAAAATAAAGTATAAAAAAAAAATTAAAAATATTATAAAGAGTCAATAAAAAGAAGCTTTTAACTAAATATATTTTTTGTTAGAATTAGTAAAGAAAATATTTTAAAAGTCTCTAAAAATGATTGTATGTAAATTTTGTGAATGTTCGGATTGCTTTAAAAATAGTTTTGTTCGAGGGGTTCAGCGGTAAAAATGTAAAAATGTGAAAAAAATTTCACGTAAACTTCCAAGCCCTCGCCTCTTTCAGAGAAAAGATAAAATGTTTCCATTGAACAAAATAACGCCCGAAAACGCCATTAGTTTGCGAGGATTTCTTCAAAAACCCTTTGCAAACACACGACTACTTAAAATGCTGAAGGTAATAATGGCTAACGGTGCACTAGAGTTTTTATTTTTAATCTAATGCACACTATCAAAATTTATTTTATTTATTTGTGGTACAGATAGGAAAACACGTAGTTGTATCTATTTTATTTTTTGTTCTAGGTGCAGAAATTTTTGGAAATTCTCTTTTTAGGTCTTCAACTGTAAAACCAAAATCTTTAAAATTATTATTAAAAAACACTAACAGAAATTCTAGGAAAAAGTACAGAAGTTTTTTGCTTTTACTATTAGGATCTTGATCCACATCATAAACAACTATCTCTCGAAAAAAATTCTCAAATAAATTTTTTACCTTATTTTGATGATCTAAAGGCGTTTGGGCTATCCCCCTAGAATTGAAAACATTTCTTAGAAAATCTTTACAATCTTCAGTACTAATAATTTCATGATCAAGCAGTTCAGCTTCCAGAATATTCTGGTACTTTATCCAATAATCCTCAATATCAAGCTGATCTTTTCCATTATAAATGAAATCAATCATAATATTTTCTAATCGCCGTAGTTCTTGAAGTTTTTTTCTCAATATTTCCAGATCGATATTTTCCAAAGAATTAATCAATTCTTGATGAGAATCTGCTTTACCCGAAGCTAGAATCATTTCTTTTCCTGCTAATTTTAAAAATAGATAATCGAATTTTTTGAATATTTTTTTAAAATAGTTCTTAAAAATTGTACTAAAAAAATTTTGAACCTGGTTCTTTTTTTCAAGTGATTCGATAGCAAAAATGTCTTCTAGAGATTTTTTAACTGTACTAAAAGCATTTTTATCTGCGTAGCCCATCCTTAGAACATGATCCAATTCAGACAGATATGGCAGTAATTGGTTATTGACAAAATCTTGAATATTAGCTTTATTATTTAGTACATCATCCAAATTTTGTGTCAAAAGAAAATCTTTTAACAACTGTTGGTTTTGTACTGTACTTGAAGTGCGTGCCTTTTGGTTTTGTACTGTACTTGAAGTGCTTTTGGTTTGGTACTGTACTTGAAGTGCCTGCCTGTTGGTTTTGTACTGTACTTGAAGTGCTTGCCTGTTGGTTTTGTACTGTACTTGAAGTGCCTGCCTGTTGGTTTTGTACTGCTGGCTTTTGAACTGTACTTGAAGTGCGTGCCTGTTGGTTTTGTACTGCTGGCTTTTGAACTGTACTTGAAGTGCGTGCCTGTTGGTTTTGTACTGCTGGCTTTTGAACTGTACTTGAAGTGCCTGCTTCCAGGTTTTGAAGGTTGTTTGATTTTTTATCGAGCGCTTTCTTCAGACTAAATATAAAAAAATTTGCATTATACTCTGTTGTTCCCAAAGCTAGCCTCATTTCTTTTAATACTACATAAAAAAACGAATCATTGAAAACCGGATTATCGTCTAGTTGTATTAGTTTTTTAAATACTTATCAAAAAATATATTAAAAAAATCTTGAACATCGTTCGTTTTTTTAGATAATTCGGTAGAAAAAACGTTTTCTAGAGATTTTTTAACTAAAGTTAAAGCATTATCTTGCGCATCTTGTGGACTACTCTTTAGAAAATTAATCAATTCAAACACATATTGTAGCAGTAGTGCGTAATCTTTAAACTTCTCTTTAAACTCATTTATATCACCATAATAGTCGCGCATTTCAGCGTATTTTTTTACTATATTACCAAACTCTTCTTTCGAGAGAAAAGCTTTTAACTCTTCTTCTTTCTTAAGATAAGGAGCATCATCAGGTAAAGTACTCAAAGAGCTATTTGAAGAATTAGTAGTTAATTTAGAGCTATTTGAAGAATTAGTAGTTAATTTAGAGCTATTTGAAGAATTAGTAGTTAATTTAGAGCTATTTGAAGAATTAACAGTTGGTTCAGAACTTTTTGAAAAATTCGGTTGTTGCATATCGTTTTTCTTGTCTTGTGGCACTAAATTGGATCCTATAATAGATTGATTTACAACGTTTGAATCTATTTTTAGTTTATTTTTTCTAATTTCTTGTGATTTCCTTATTTTTTCTAGATCTTCCTTAATTTTTTGATTTTCTGCACTTAAAGTTTCTATGCTATTTCCGACAGATACTAGTTTTTGTTCTTGGGTTTTTATGATTGATTCTTGAGTAGTTATTTTTTGTTTTTGCTCGGTTATTTCTTGAGCTTGTTTTTGATTTTCTGGTTTCAAAGATTCTAGAGTAGTCTTATCTTTATTTATAGAAGCTTTTAGATTTTCTAAATTTTTTTCTAATTGTTTTATTTTTTCTTCTGATAAAATTGCTTCTTCAATTTTAGATTGAATTGTATTGTTCAATTCGATAATTTTATTTTTAGATTTATTTTTTTCTTTTTCCAAATTATCAAGCTGCTGTTTTAATTCTTCTTGCTTTTTTTGTGCTTGAGTCGCATTACTTTTTTCAGTAATTAACAAGCTTTCAGTTTTTTGTAGGGATGTAGAAACTTGATCGAGCTTATTTCTAATATTCTCGATAAGTATGTTTTGATTTTGAATTCGTTGTTCTAATTGTTGATTCTGTAATTTTGAAGAAAGCAAGTTTGCTTCAATAATAACTTTTTGGTTATCCGTTGATTCTTTTAATTTTCTAAGTTCTTCTTGCGCGTGTTCTTTTTCTTTTCGTAATTCTGAAGTATCAGTATCTGATGTGATTATCTTACTTTGTGCTTCTTTTAGTAATTGTTCTAAATTTTCATTTTTATTAATTAACTCTTCGTTACTTTTATTTAATTCATATATTTTTTTTAATATTTTTATTAATTCATTTTCTTTGTTGAGTATTTCTTGTTTTGTTTCATTAGTTGTTTGTTGACCACTTTTTTCAAGAGATAAAATTTTTTCTTTACTCTGGTTCAATTCATCATTTGTTTTTCGTAATTGTTCGACGTAAAAATTATTTACATTAGATAATTTATTTTTTTCTTGTTCTATTTCTTGAAGTTTTTGCACCAAAAGTAATCTTTGTTCTTCTATAGTTTTTAACAGGCCGTCTTTTATCTGCGCTCCATTTTTTTGCTGTTGAATCTCTTTTTCATGGCCTTCTTTCAGAACTTTTATATTAAATTTATGTTCTTCTTCTAGAGCACTTATAATTTTTTTATAATGTTCCTCTTTTGTTTGTAAATCAATTTCTTTGTCATTAATTTGCGTGGTTAATTTTTCAATTGCACTATTTAAATCAGTATTTTTTTGATTTAAAAATTCTATTTTTTCATGATCCGTTTCTTTGCTTTGTTTTAATAATTGCAATTGGGCTTCGATTTCATTTTTATCTCTTTGTAGACTTTGTTCTGTTTCTTTTGCTTTTTGAATATGTTTTTCTAATTCTTTTATTTCAGAGCCTTTATTTTCAAGAGTGATTTTTATTTCTTGTATTTCAATCTCTTTGTTTTGTATGGTGCTTTTATGCAGGAATATTTCTTCATTGGTTTGTTCAAGGGTTTGACGCAATGTTGTTATTGCTTTTTGACTTAATGTCGTTTCTTTCAAAAGAGCATCACTCAAAGCGTCTTTTTCTTTTTCGATAGTTGTTGCTCTATCTTCAAGTTTTTTCAATTTTGATTTCAATTCTTGGGTATCTTTTTCAAGTGTTTGTTTTTGTTCTGTTAATGTTTGATTTAGATTTTTATCTTCAATAGCATTATTTTCAAGTTCTTTTACTCTTTTTTCATTGTTCTCCAAAATATTTTTTATTCGTTGAATTTCCGAAAATATCTTATTTTCTAACTCAGAAACACTGTTTACCGTTGCTGTGGCAAATTCTTCTGATATTGGGTTTGTTGATTTCAATTCTTTAAGAGCTTTCAAAAAAATTTTCTTTTATATTGATTTCTTTATCTTGAAAAAGTTCTAATTGTTTTGTAATATTTAAAAATTTTTCTTTATATTCATATAAATTTTTATTTATTTTATATACAGTTTCTTTATAATTATAACTTTCTTCATTAATTTCTTTTTCCAATGTTGCGTTTAATATTTGTATTTTTTTTAACTCTTCTTGAAGCGATGCGATCGTGGAGTTTAGAAAAGAAGTTTGATTTTTATAACTTTCATTTTCAGAATTTATTTTTTGTAGCGCTAAATCTAGAGTCTTCAAGGTCATATCTTTTTTTTCTAATTCAGTTTTGCTCGTTTTCAAAAAATCATTATATGCTTGTAAAGCATTTGTAGCTTTAGTTTCGTTGCTTTCATTACTTTTAGCTAGAGAATCGTAAATTGTTCGAAATTTCTCAAGAGCTATGTTTTTATTTTCTGTTTTTGAAAAAAGTCCGGAAATTTTTGTTCTTATAGTATCCCAAGCATCCCATTTAGTGCTTGATACTTTACTATTTATTTCTTTATGCAATTCATCGTAATATTTGGATTTTTCTAATAAATCATTGTGTTCGCTCTCAAAAGCTTTTTTATCATTTATTGTTTTTTGATTTAAATTTATTATTTCTTGATTTTTATTATCTATTTCTTTTTTTAAATCTAAAACACTTTGTTCTAGCGCTGCTATTGATACTTGCACATTTTGCTCTGCTTCAGAAGTCATACTTACGGGATCAGAATCGTCTACATCCTCCCCCACTTTAAAATCTTCACTAATCGCTTGTACTTGACTGATTCCATTTTGCAATGGTGGTAATTTAGCATTCATATTTGACTTCAATTCTGAATGATACTTATCAAGTTCAAAAGAAGGAGATATGCTCTGAAAAATACTTTTATATATTTCTAAAACTTGTTTTATTGAATTTTTTTTCGTACTAAGTTTACGAACAATCATATTTTCTGTATCTGTTATTAGAGTTCCAAAATCTTTAACAAAACTCATCATTAAATCTGTTACTTTACCATCTATAATTTTTTTATCAGAAGCAGACTTTTTAGATATTTCTAATTCATTCAAAAAATTTCTTAAAACTCTAACATCATGACGGACAAATTTTGTTTTTTTCAAAATGTTAAAAGCTGGATGATATCGTAACTTACTTGATGAGTCTAAATTAATTGTATTTAAGGAATTCAGAGTTGTCATAAAAGTACTATAAAATGTAAAAAAAGGATCAGTTGTATCTGAAGAAAAAGAGTGCCCCCAGTTTTTCCTAAAGTTTTCTTGCGCAATGATCTTATCAAAATCTACAACTATGTTGCTCTGGTTTATCCGTAATGTTCTATTACCTGCATCGCTTTTCAAAAGGTATGCTCTGAAATCATCTCGTGTAGAATAGGAAAAATTTCCATCGAACAATTCTTTAATAAAATTATTAGTTGGAATATTAATATTAAAAAACTTAGAATATTCTTTTTCTCTTAAATCACCTAATTTGTTCCCTACAATGGGCTCAATCATCTTTAAAAATTTTGATTGAAGTTTTTTGCTGATATATGTTTCTTTTATGCCGAGTTTTAATTCTACTAAGCTCTTTGAAACGTTTGTTAATTTTTCCTTTAAATCAAGATAAGACTTTATAGAATCTTTTGAAAACTTTTTAAAGTCTTCAATACAGGCATCTTTAATCTCACAATAGTAATTATTAGCAATACTTGTGTTTTTACTAATAAAATCTAATCTTCTTAGTGTATCAGATAAATACTCGGCATCGTTTTCCTCAACAGAAGATACTGCTTTTTTTGCATTAGCTAATAATGTGTTGAAATTCTCTGTATTTGGCCTAGAACAATCATCAAGGCTCTGTGATTTTTGTTCCGTCATGGAAAAAATAGAAAAATCATCTTGGTCTTGTATTTTTGGTGGTGGTGCATATCCTCGTTGAGAAAAAGCTTTTGGTGGTGGTGCATATCCTCGTTGAGAAAAAGCTTTTGGTGGTGGTGCATATCCTCGTTGAGAAGAAGGATTGACTTTTGGTGGTGCATATCCTTGTTGAGAGGAAATTAAAGTAATCAAGAATAGCAATAAATTTTTATTAATTTTTTTAATCATTTTTATAATCTAAAATATATTATTACATAAGAAATTATAAAAAAAAAAATTAAAAATACGAAAATTTACTAATTAATTAAATAAATATTTATCCTCATATCATACATATAGATAGTTCACAATAATATGAGCACAAATCAGACCTCCTTAAAAAGAGGATGTTGGAGAGCAAAAGAAAGAAAATGATATGGGATTTCCAAGTTTCCTCGAAAGAAGGGGGTGTCATGGATAATAACGATTATGAAGCTCATTGATTCTCTTTTTAAGCGGCTTGATTTGTGCTCAATAAATTACATGCATTATCTTCTGCCCACTACTGTTCGTTACATCCCAGGCTATCATATCCTGGAATGTACAGATTTAACTTTTAATTTTCCTCACTACCAATTTTTTAGATATAGTTTTAATGCTTTTAAGGAGATCTTCGTATATCTCTACAATTTTTCCTATTTCATCAGTTTCTTGTTGATATTTCAAATCTTGCACGGCATTTTCTATTTTTTCTATAGTTTCTTTAATTTTCGAAGAGGATGCTTATTTCGGCCTTTCGTTTTCTATTTTTTGCAGACTATTTTCAATTTCTTGTCGAGTTTTTCCTTTTATCCCTTTTACTCTTATAATAACTCTTATAATATTTTATCATTTTTTATTTATTAGTTATATAGCTTATACAATAAATTTTATAAAAAAAAAGTTAAAAAATCACAAAAATAAAAAAAAGTTTTTACTATTTTTTAAGCTCTAGAAGCCGTGGGATTTCTTTCATTCATCGGATTTTTTACCGCAACACCATTATAAAAATTATCTGAGTGATCTTGAACAGAACGAATAGACTTTCCTTTTTGTGAACATGCAGACAAGCATTCTTCTCGCTCTAAAAAGTTAGTCGCGTTGCGCTCACAATTCGTACGGCAACTATCTGAAACTTTTTTTTCTCCATTTTCACCGGGCATACGACATGCTTGCATCATTAAAAAGCTTAAAATAACAAAAAAGCCATAACATTTTTTCATTTTTATATAATATTTCGAATTCCACAAACTATGATAAATCTGTTTTTATCAAAAAATCATCAAATTTATTTTTTTAACGCGTACAACTCAGAAAGCGCCACAGCGGCCGCTACAGAAACATTCAATGTCGGAAAATCAGGGCAAACACGAAGTTTCCATAAAATATCGCAATACTGCCGTGTAAGAAAACGAAGTCCTTTTCCTTCCTGCCCTACGATCAATGCCAAGCTTAAATCTTGAAATGCTGGTTTAGGATCTAAAATTTTTCCCGTTTCGCACAATCCAACACAAAAAAATCCCTTAGATTTAAGCGTTTCTAAAGCGCGTCCCAAATTTACAACTAAAACATAAGGAACTTTTTCCGTTGCTCCAGAAGCTGCCTTTGTAATTACCCCATCTAAATTTGAATTTTTTGATGACCCCTTTTCCGGATTTGCGCTTCTTTGCGTTAAAAATAATATAGCTTGCGCCTGAAAAGCTGCGGCACTTCTCCACAAAGCTCCAACATTATGGGGGTCTACTACTTGATCTAGAACCAAAACTGTTCCTTTTTTAGGGTCTAAATCTTCTAACGATAAAGAAGGAGAAGGGTCTGTCAATAAAGCAACTCCTTGATGGACCGCTCCTTTAGGAACAATTTGATCAATATCCCCCCCCTTGCATTGACGACCACCAAAACGACCAAACCGTTCTGATTTGGAAGAAATATATAAAAGCTCATAAACAGAACGCCCTGAGCATAACGCCGCTTCTACACTATGAATTCCCCAAATCCAAATTTTTTCTCGTTTTAATTTTTTTTCTTTTTCTACTTTCATGAAACCACCTTGCAAGGATTCCAAATGTGTTGAACATGAACCCATCCTTCGTACCGCTCTTTTAAAAGACGTACATAAAGCCACTTTCCTTCTTCTTTAAGACACAATCCCAAAACACCTTGCTGCAGATATGCTTTAATAGCTCCAGAAGACGAAGGTCTAGACCGCAAAGGCGTTTTTTGATATAAAACAAAGGCTACTCTTTGAAATGCCAATAAACTTCCATGAACCCACCCTATTGCACCTTTGATATCTTCTACTTGGCACCAATAACTCCAACGCTTACGAATGAACACAGGCCATCCAGGACAAGAGTAGCTCCACAAGACTGAGTGCTCTGAACCAGGACCCGCACGCCAGTACACACGTTTTGCTTTAAGATAAGCATGAAAGAGTTCTTTTTTTCTCGCGGGAGGATTCTTATCAGATGCCTGCACTTCCAAGCATCCAAAAATTCCAAAAATAATAACCAAAAATAAAGACCAGATAGAAGTGGATGCCCCCCCCTGAGAGGTTGGAGAAAAATTGCATGCTTTATAAAATTCAAGCTCTTCAGGGGCGGGAACAACAGTGATTGCGATTTTACCCCCCCCCCAGAAAGGCACGTCTTTTATGATTTTTTTTAACTTTTCTAAACAAAAAATCTGCCATTCATGTCCTTTAAATAGTACAGGAACCTCATTTTTAAAATGCAAAATACTAATGGAATTTTGATTGGGAAAAGATGTCAAAAGTCCTTTTGCGCTTGTTTTATCTCCTATCCAAATCCCGGAAATCACAGGACCGCTCTGCCATGGCAACGATTTTTCCGACAACGGTTCCAAAAAAGATTTGGAAGAATTTTTCTTGGTTTTTAATGTTTTTCTGGCCAGCTCGTCTGCATCAATATTCCCTTGATGATTTGCATGCCCTTTAACCCAATTCCAGTGTATTTTTGAAAATCGTTGAGCCTGTTGCAAAAGGAGTTTCCACAAATCCTGATTTTCTACAGGTTTTTTTTGCGAATTAATCCAACCATTCCTTTGCCACTTACCGACCCATTCTTCCATTCCTTTCACAAGATAAGAACTATCGGAAACTACTGTTACAGGCTCTTGAGTGCTTAACGATGCCAATCCATACAGCGCAGCACTAAGCTCCATTCGATTGTTGGTTGTATTTTCCTCATACCCAGCTTCTTGAACTCGCTCTTTGTCGTCTTGACGAATCCACGCCCAGGCACCGGGCCCTGGATTTCCAGAGCATGCCCCATCTGTAAAAAGCCAAACCACGATTGTTTACCTTGTATTTTTTTAAAACTATCACTTTTACTTAAAATATTCAACTCAGATAAATAAAAAATTACTTCCAAAGTTTCTAACGCTAGGATTTCCCCTTTTCAAAACTGTGCCAAGCGTTAGAGCTAAACGGCAATGATGTAATTTCTCTTCTTCCCCAAAAAGCACTCATTAAAGTTGCTTGATCAAGCGATTCTAATTCCCCCCCCATGGGAAGTCCCCTTGCTAGACTGGAAACTTTGATATGGGGATAAAGCGGAAAAATTTCCTGAGTGAGATAATGCAAAGTGCTTTGCCCGTCTATAGTGCTGTCTAATGCAACAACAACCTCCAAAACCCCCTTAGATAAACGGGTTTTCAGTGTAGATATATTCAAATCTTCTGGATTTTTCCCATGAGTTAAAGAAATAAGCCCTCCTAAAAGGTGATAGTACCCTTTAAAAAAAGCCGCTCGCTCTAAAGCCCAGACATCTCCCATACAGGCGACAATACACAACATAGCAGAATCACGAGTTTTTGAACGACACAATCCACAGGGATCTTCTTCGTCTAAATAGTGACACACAGAACAATACCTATAGCGCAGATCTACTTCATCCAGGTACTCCATAAGAGGCTTTAAGACTTTTGCCCTGTGTGCTAACAAATACAATGCGATACGACGGGCAGACCTAGGTCCAAGCCCAGGAAACTTTGATAACAGCTGAATAAGCCCATAAAGTTTTTCACCTACCATGATGCACCTTAAAACATCCCCTCTAAACCCGGAGGAATCTTTAGCTCTTTCATGGAACCTTCTCGTTTTTCTTTTAGAATCTCCCACGCGTTGTGATAGGCAGCGATAATAGAATCCTCTACCATATCTGCGTCTTGCAGCATCTCGGGACTCAAAGAAAGCTGAAGTAATTTTCCTTCTCCGGAAATCACAACTTTTACTGCTCCCCCCGCGGATTGCCCTTCTAACTGCATAGATCGCAAATTCTCTTGAGTTTCCAGCATCTTTTTCTGCATATCTTGAATTTGTCGTGTAAACTTTGAAAACATAAACTCTCTATTTTTTTATTCAAAATATATCTTCATTATACTCTTAATGGAAACTGAAAAACAGAGGGAAATAATTTTTTACGAATAATTTCTTTAAAATTTTGATAATAACAAACAAGTATTAATAAAAAGAAAAAAACAAACTAAGTACTGCTCCAACAATACGTTCCAGGAAAAAGTTTTAATATGTGCTTGCAATACGGAGAAATTGCACTGTCTTGGTGATGGGCAAGAAAGAAAGTTTTTCCGTTCTTTGATTGAACAAAAAGCTGTTCGATCAAAATATTTTGACTTGTTTCGTCCATACTGATAAAGGGTTCGTCCAACAAAAAAATATCAAGGTCCATAGCAAGAAGGCGCGCAAACAACATTCTTTGAAATTGCCCCCCAGATAATGTCCCAATATAACGAGAAGCCTCATTAGTCAACCCTAAACATGCCAATGCTCGATCGACAGCACATTTCTTTTTTTTGGCACCTACCCCCATGCCCACCACGTCTTGGACCTGAATGGAAAGATATCGATTAACTTCCGCATGCTGAGGAAGGTATCCAATTACTTCGTTTTTTCCACAAGAAAAATTCCAAGAAAACTTTCCACAAAAATGTTCATGAATACCCGCAAGAGTCTTAAGAAATGTACTTTTCCCACTTCCATTGTTTCCAACTATACTTACGATTCCCCCCGATTTTATAGAAAAAGAGAGATTTTGGATAACACCGCAACACCCATAATAAATGCTTAAATCTTTTACGACAAGTAAATCTGATTCTTCACACGAATTAAATTTCTGATTTTTGCACTGCCTAAACTCTTCAGCTGTTGCAATCCTCTTCTTCAAGCTAATTTTTGATTTTAAAATAGAAATACCCATTTTGGAACAATCAATTTTTGGTAACTGTAAAAGTACTTAGTCCTTTAAACCGGTTTTCAAACTCAACGCCTCTGCCTTTTGGAGCCATTCTGTGCGTTCCTGTCCATGCCGGGTGACAGGAGGGATCGATATCTAAAACTAATTCCGAACCAGGTTTTCCATAAGTGGACCCTACTTCAAAGGACTGCCCGTTTGTCATAATTACTTTTACTTTATGATAGTGGGGATGAATATTTTTTTTCATAAATCGATAGACTTCAAACTAACTTCTTTCTTTATTTTATACCTATTTTCTTTTTTAAACAACCCCAAGAGGTTTTATTTAATGAGTTTTCACAAGATAAAACTTAGAAAAAAATTTCTTTTATAGTCTAGATTGTGGAAAAAAAAATAGTACAATGAGAAAGGTACGCGTCTTTAGCTCAGTGGATAGAGCGTCGGACTTCTAATCCGCAGGTCCCAGGTTCAAGTCCTGGAAGGCGCGCGTTTGTGTTTTTAAATCTAGAAAAAATATAGTTCGTCTTCAATTAAGCCAAACAAGCCTAGCGATAAGTAAATCCAGGTGAATGGCGCCTAGAAAATTGGAAGATATTTTATCATAGCGCAGGAAAACGGCTCTGGTAATGCTTTCAGTTTAGCGAAGAAATTCTGGATCAAAGACGGGATTAAAAAAATATGTATCATAATTTGAAGCCGCCAAACGGTTTTTTTATGGGACATCACTGCCTTACACCTCTTTTCTTTGAGTTTTTGCCGCACTCTTTCATCAGCATCATACACTTTTTATCGGCAAGCACCGCATCAACCTTAACAAGGAGATTCGTCGACGCATATACTCATGCTGAATGAAATAGTTTAAAAGTTTAATTTATTGTGTTAATAATTTTTCTTATGCAAATATTTCTAACAGAAGAAGCTTGTGTTGCGTTAAGAACGCAGCATTGCAGTATTGGCAAGAAAAGAAACGACGCGTAGCAGATAGGATTACGGCAGTTTTGTTATCCGACAAAGGGTGGAGCTTGTCAAATTGCTAAGGCTATTTTGGATTGACGATCGTAGAGAAGTATAAGGAAGATCAAAAGTTAATGGTGTCAAGCAAGAGCTCTGTAAGCAAGCTGAATGTTTCACAAGCAGAAAAACTTATCGCACATTTGGAAAGCCACACCGTATA
>NZ_BAUP01000123.1:0-1710 GCF_000648275.1 Holospora elegans E1
CGCTCCATACCGCCATTGGTTTGCAAGATTTCATCGCCCCCCTTGCAAACACGCGATCTCTTGAAATGCTGAAGGGAACAGTGCTTGTTTTTACGGTACTTCATGTTAATAAAACTTTGAAAATTAATCACGCTATCTTTGGTTAAAAGTCTTCCTTAAAATTTTGATAAATAATCTATTGATGAAGCGTGTGATAAAATTTAGAAAATTAAATATCAACTATTTATTTTTTAGTTAAATTTTTCTATAATAAAAAAATGTGTTTAAAACTTTTAATATGTTTAAAATTCTTATTATCTCATTTTTGGTAGGGAGCCAAATTTTATTTTCTTCTAATTTTTCTCAAAAAAAATTCAATTTTTTACAGTTCAGATAAAAAACCTTTGGTAAAAAGATTTAAATTTTACTGTAATAAAGAATATACGGAAGATTATTACGGAGAAGATGTCTGGGGTAAGGGACTAAAAAAAATAACGCTTTTAGGAAAAAAGATTCCTGATCATGTCCGATCTATAGAAATAAAAACAGACATTCAGGACCCGGAAAATCTTAAAAAAATTGATTTTAATAAGGTTGAATCCCTTCAATTTTCTTACATGTTTTCTGATGTTCATCCAAAGTTTCAATTGGAAAATCTTGTGGGCGCTAAATTTCCTAATGTAAAATTTTTTTCTGTATTCTGTTCTAGTCTTAAAAATCTTTCCCCTTTAAAAAAGATATCTTTACCTTCTTTAGAGGAACTTGACTTTTCAAAAAATGGCATTCAGGATATTTCTGTATTCAAACACCTTTCTTTTCCAAAACTAAAAAAACTATCCTTGGCTTGTTGCGATATCAAAGACATTACACCTTTGCTTTCTTTTTCTGCACCTTTGCTGGAAGAAATTAATTTTTGCAGAAATGAGGGGCTATCTGTCAGTTTAGAAGATGCTGAAAAATTAAAAAAACAGTTTCCTTTACTTAAAAAAATTGTCATATTAAGAACAATAAACGAAAATAACTGGGTTTATATTACTTTCCAAGAAAAAGCAGTATTTTCTAACAAAGAGTAATCCTTATTTTAGATAATCTTAAAAAATTCTTTAGAACGGATCCACAAATCCTGTTCCTAACAGAAAGAGTCATGGTAGACGTTCTAAATTACTTAGGTTTTTATTCCAAAGAAATAGAGTTCGATTTGAAATTTTTAAGAAAACGTTAAGGATGAAAAATATAGCTACATAAAAGAGATCAAGGCAAGTAAAATTAAAATAAGTCGTTAATAAAGTTGTATACTCATGCTGAATGAAATTGTTTACAAGTTTAATAATGTTTCTTATGCAAAGATTTCTGAAAGAAGAAGCTCGTGCGGCGTTAAGAACGCAGCAGATAGGATTACGGCAGTTTTGTTATCAGGGTGGAGCTCGTCAAATTGCTAAGGCTCTTTTGATTGACGATCGTAGAGGAGTATAAGGAAGATCAAAAATTAATGGTGTAAAGCGAGGGGTCTGTAAGCAAGCTAAATACTTCACAAACAGTGGAACTTATCGCACATTTGGAAAGCCACCACGTACATGAAAGTGAGAGACACCTGCGCTTATGTTCTTGAGACGTTGCGTAGACGATTCAAGGCAAGACGTTGCACGCCCATAATTTTTCATTTAAAAAGCCAGAGGCACGGCTAGAAAAGGCAGCCAAGCAGGAAGCGTTTATTCAACGGTGATGACAACA
>NZ_BAUP01000122.1:0-4113 GCF_000648275.1 Holospora elegans E1
GGGGAAAAGTGATTATTGCTGATTTAAATATGCAAAATCTAGCGGCTACTTTTTCAGAAGCTTTTAACCAAAGGTAGCATAGTTAATTTTCAAAGTTTTATTAACATGGAGTGCCAAAAAAATACGTAGTGTTACTTCCAGCATTTCAAGTTATCGTTTTTTTGCAATAGTTTTCTACGAAATCTTGCAAACCAATGGCGTTATCGAGCGTTATTGCATAAACTTGTTAAGACAAGCCGAATTAAGTATGAAAAGAGCAAGAATCCCAGCTATAGCATCATTCACAACGTATTGACCACAGGCACCTCAAAAAAAATAGGTATAGATGGGGGGGAGAAAAAAGATACGTAAACGGCATAGTGTTGTTGATAGGCAAGGCAATCTGCTCCATACACGGTTCATAAGGCCAATGACACAGGTGCTGGGTGCAGAGTTTTTAAGGAAGCGGTGCAAAAAATCCTACATTAAAGGAAGTGTGGCAGATTCTGGATATAGAACCCCCATGGATGAATTTGTTAGAACTCTATTGAATAAAACTATAGCAATCTCAAAGCGTATATCTCAAGGATGGGCTATACTTGCTAAAGCGTTAGATTGTCGAAAGAACATTTGCATGGCTAAATCATTTTCAAAAGGTATCTAAAGCATTATGAAATTGCCCTAGCGACTGCTAAAAACATGAGTATGATAGCGCCCATTCCATGATTCTATTAAGAAGATTAGCTAAATCATGTATACAGGCTCTAAGGAAGCAAGTAATAGAATATACGATACCGTTTCCCGATACTATAGTAAATTAGGTTGAATTAGGTGCAATAAAAGGAAAACGACAAAGAGCTGCAGCAACGATTTAAGACAAACGGGAATATAATATTTAGATTAAGGGGGAATATATTGAACTATCGCAACTATTTAAAATAAGTGTATAGTGATAGGCAGGTAGTATAGAAAATTGGTATAGAAAATACAGAAAAGAAGGTAGTTATTTTCCTAAGAGACGTGGTGGCTCAGAAAAAAATATTGACTTAGAAAAGCTTGAAGAGTACGTTAAAAAAAACCAGGATATGCCCTTGAAAAAAGCTGCTTAAGAATGGGGGGAGTGTTTTTACACTCAGTGCTGGTAAAAAAGATTAGGCTATAGCTTAAAAAAACTTTTTGCACTTAGAAGCAAGCTAAGAAAAGCGAAGTCATTATCAAGAATCGATCAAATATATAGAGGATCCAAATATTGTATATATTGATAAAAGCAGCATTGATAGGCTATGTGCAAAGACAAAAACTGGGGCAGAAAAAGTGAAAAGTTGGTTGTCAAAAAAGTGGGATCAAAGAACAAATACTATTGCCGGTTTGGTTAATAAAAAGCCCATAGCACCAATGGGGTTTTACGGATCCTGCAACACAGTATAGCCTGATCAAGGTAGTTATTATGGATAATACCTTTTTTCATAAATCTAAGAGAGGTAGAGAATGAATAGAATCTGTAAAATGCAGTATAATTTTTCTACCTCCTTACTCTTTTGATGTGAATCCAATAGAAAAATTCTGGGCTAATATGAAGAGGGGACAATATACTAAATTTCAACGCTCTATTCGATGCTATTTCGTGGTTCTTTAAAATATCCAATTCAACCTAAATTGCTACATTGCCCAACCTTCCAAAAAAAGCGGTAGTGTTACGGATAATGCCGCTTTCCATAAAGGAAAAGATATGTGAAAGATGCTAGAAGATGCCATAGTTTGCTTTATTTTCCTCTGTTATTATCCGGATCTCAATCCTATTGAGAAAAAATTGGCTCAAGCCAAACATATAAGAAGAACATTACCTTGTTTAATTGATCGCTTATTTCAATTCTATCTCTCGTAATCTTTTTATACTGATTTAGCTATATACTTTCTTAAAATTCAAAATCGCTTAATGCCGTATACTTCCATAAACCCACAGAAAATTTCTTTTTTTATAATTTTGTAAAACTCATACCTCATTTTAGTATTAACTCACAATTTCTCATTACGGATTTTTTCAGACATTTCGTACCCCACTTATAAAATTAAATTTTTTGTGTTATATTGGTCCGAATATTTATTTAGCAGAGATACGCTTTCGATAAGGTACAATCAGGTACAAGCTTTAGTTGGATAAAGGCTTGTTTAAGACTTAGTATTCCTCTTTCGTTTTTTGGGTATCAGTTTATACTAAGACGCTGGCCTGGATTGATGATGGATACCATGATGCAGCAATTTTCTGTAAATTCTGCAGAATTTGGGGTTTTGGCTTCAATGTATTACTACGGATACGCAATGATGCAGTTACCCATTGCCTTTGTTTTTGGTCGTTTGGAAATGCGTACAGTTTTGTGTTTTTGTGCATCTGTGTGTGCGCTTGGGGTTGGAATACTTACTTACACAAATTCTTTGTATTTGGCTATGGCTGCACAGTTTCTTATTGGAAGTGGTTCTGCTGCAGGGTTTTTATGTACCGCAGAAGCAATTTCTTTATGGTTTCCAAAAGAACGCTACGGTCAAGTCATGGGAGTTGCTGTTGCTTTTGGGCTGTTGGGGGCAATTTATGGAGGACAACCTGTACGAAGTTTGTTAGATCACTACCAATGGCAATCTGTAGCGCTGGGAATACTGACAATTGGGGGAGGAATTGCTCTAATATCTTTACGTTTACCTTCTTCTGTAAGAAATCATTTCTCAGAAGAATCTACGGATTTTCTTCATATTTTTAAGAATCCGGCACTTATCTTTTTGGGTATTGCAAATCTTTTGATGGTAGGAGTACTAGAGGGATTTGCAGATGTTTGGGCAGGACCGTTTTTAGTTAAGAGTTATGGATTGTCTGATTCTGAAGCAGCTGGCGTTGCTTCGTGGATTTTTAAAGGGATGATGATTGGAAGTCCAATAGTTACGCTCTTAGCAAAACATTTAGGAAATTATTTGGCAATTATCGCTTGCGGTATTGGTATGAGTGGAGCTTTTTTTGCTTTGCTATTTTACAGTGTTCCGTTGTGGAGCCTTCCTTTATGGTTTATTGGGTTAGGAATAGGGTGCTGTTATCAGGTTCTGATTTTTGTTGCAGCAAAAGATTGGTGTCATGCAAACAGAATTAGTGCTGGCATTGCATTTTTAAACACGTTAAACATGTTAGGAGGAGCCTTCTTTCATCCCATTATTGGATTTTTTGTAGATGATCTAAAAAAGTACAAGCTCCCTTTAGAGCTTAGCTATGCTTATGCATTGAGCATAGTTCCTTTTTGTGCTTTAATTGGAACACTTATAGTAATTTTTATTGGCATATATCGTCGGAAAAGATGTATTTCTAGCTAAAAATCTGATGAACTAAAAAGTATTGTAAATTAGACAAGGGAAAATCTTCCCTTGTTTTTTTGTAGAGAAAAAGAAAAATTTTGTATCGATATTAGTAGGGTAAAATAACACGTACAATAATAAATTCCAAATTTTACCCCTATTAAACATAAGGCTGATCAAAGAAAAAATTAAGGCGCTATAGAAGCGCTCTTTCTTGAATACAATTTCATAATCGTTTAATGTTGTTTGCGCTATAACTTGGCACAAGCCCCCTCTAGGAATTAATATGAAGATCTTTGCTCTAGAAAATTTATTTTTTATGTAAGATATTCCTTATAAAAAACATATAATAATAAAAATGTTAAATAAGTTATCCGTTACATTTTTTATTTCTTTTAGCTACAAAACTGAACGCCATAATATCGAGGACGCTTTTAACTAAAGATATTTTTTGTTAGGATTGGTAAAGAGTGTCTTTTAAAAGTCTCTCAAAATGATTGTATGTAAATTTTGTGAATGTTCGGAGTGCTTTAAAAGCGGTTTTGTTTGAGAAGTTTAGCGGTACAAATGTAAAAAATATGGAAAAAATTTTACGAGGTGTGCCCGAAAAAGACAAGCTCCAAGCCCTCGTTTTATACGCAAGCGTTCTTTCAATGAACCGAATTTCTCAGCGTTTTGGTGTCAGCGCGGGCGCTGTTTTGAAGGGGCGCGCACCTTAGGATCAAGGCTATGCGCCAAAATTGATCTATCTCCAGAAGGCAAAGGTATTGTCAAGGAAGTTGATGAATTTTGGAATTATTT
>NZ_BAUP01000121.1:0-2823 GCF_000648275.1 Holospora elegans E1
GTTCTATCTTTTTTTTGCATTTGTCCACGTCTATTACGTTGGAATTTGTCTGTTATGTAACAACAACTTTTTCCATCTCAAGGGATCATGACCAAAATGCTTTGATTCTGCACGCAAACTAATTAGTGCGTTATACAAAAACAGCTCTCCTTTCGATTCTAAAACAAAAGACTCTGCGATATTTATTTTTCCTTCACGGATGGCCTTAACTTCGCTTCCCTTTAACACAAGACCAGACTCTATCGTATCAACAATATGATAAGAGAATCGAGCCTTTCGATTTAAAGCAAAAGTTTTTACAGCAGTAGCACTCAAGACTGTTGATCAAATAAAAACTAACTTCAGACGATAACAAAAAATAATACAAAAGTCAATCACTTTTTTGAATCAAAAACAAAATAAATATGGGCTTGTTTTAATTTAATGCTTTATGTAATATTAAAGAGAGTAATGTTGATTTTTTGTATTAATGTCGGTCTTAAACCCTATGATTTTAAATCCTATATTGATATCTGGAAAGGAAGTTTTACCGTTAGTAGAAGGAGGAAAAGGAATCGGGGCATCTAATGGGGTCAGTGCCGGCGCTTGGGCAGCTTGCAATGCTGTTGGTACGTTTTCTGGTGTTAATGCTCCTATTTTGGATGAAAATGGCTACATAAAGCCTTGGGTTTATAACGGACATACGCGAAAAGAGCGCCACAAAGAACTTATAGAGCAAGCAATAGTGGGGGGGGTGCAGCAAGCCAAAATCGCCTATGATTTGTCCTGCGGAAAAGGACGTATCCATATGAATGTTCTGTGGGAAATGGGGGGAGTAGAAAATGTATTAGAGGGAATTTTAAGTGGGACAAAAGGGTTGATCCATGGGATTACTTGTGGCGCAGGCATGCCCTACAGACTAGCGGAAATAGCTGCGCGGTTTAAAGTTTTCTACCTTCCTATTGTTTCTTCTGCAAGAGCCTTTAGAGCACTTTGGAATCGCGCCTACAACAGAGTTTCTGAGTGGTTAAGCGCAGTTGTTTATGAAGATCCTTGGAAGGCTGGGGGACACAATGGGTTAAGTAATCAAGAAAACCCATTGCTTCCAGAAGACCCTTATGGCCGCGTTATGGCTTTAAGAGCTTCTATGCGGGATTTTTCTTTAGACCATATCCCTATTATTATGGCAGGAAGCGTTTGGCATTTAAAGAATTGGGCACATTGGATCGATAATGAAGAATTAGGGCTTATCGGGTTTCAGTTTGGCACTCGACCTTTGTTAACTCAAGAAAGCCCTATCCCGGAAAGCTGGAAGAAACGACTTTTAACTATTCTTCCAGGAGATGTTTTACTGAATAATTTCAGTCCAACTGGATTTCACTCTTCTGCTTTTCGTAATAGGTTTTTAGAAAAGCTTATAGCAAGGTCTTCTCGTCAAGTTCCTTATGCATATGCCCAAAGTGAAGAATTTTCAGGAATTTTAGAACTAGGAGCTCGGGGAAGAAAGTTGTTTGTAAGAGAGCGAGACTTAGATGAAATTACGCATTGGAAGCAGCAAGGATTTGTGACCGGTATGACAACACCAAGCCAAACGATTGTTTTTACTACTCCTCACGAAGCAGAAGAAATACTACGAGATCAGAGGAATTGTATGGGATGTTTAAGTTCCTGTCTTTTTAGCAATTGGAGTCAAGGCATGACAGGATCTACAGGAGAAAAGCCAGATCCAAGGTCCTTTTGTATTCAAAAAACCTTACAAGATATTATTTTAACAGGAAATGTAGAAGACAACCTTATGTTCGCAGGACACAATGCATACAAGTTCAAAGAGGATCCCTTTTATAAAGACGATTTTATTCCCACGGTTTCCCAGCTTATAGATCGCATTCAGACTGGAGAATAAGTGTTTGTGGGGCTTTTTTTATTTTCTTTTAGGAATGTTCTTTCTCAACGCCAAAAAGGGTTTATTTTGTGGGAAGTAGTGATCGGTTTGGCGGTATTTGGTGTTATTGCCGGAGCAGGAATGAAGATGTGGAAGATTGTTGATCAAGGAAGGTTCGTGCGAACTTGTGAGCAAATTCAGACAATTGTTACACAGCTTCGTCATTACAAGTGTGTTCACGCAGGTCTTCCAGAAGAAAGCGCTTTGGAAAATTCCCAAGCTTTAAGTATGGCTTCCAGTAAAATTTGGGATACTTTATCTGAAGAACAATGGATTGACGGAGTATCTTCTAGTGCAATTCACCCCTCTAAAGTTTATCCAAAAAATGCTTTGGGTGGTGGGGCTGGGTTAGTGCGCGCTACCTTTAATGAGCGTTCTGGGATTTGGCTTGTTCTTGCGAAAGAAACTCAGCACGGATTAAATGGCGCACTATTTACCCCAAAAGAGGCGGAACGACTTTCTACCACTTGGGGAGATGGCAGTCCTGATTCTATTAATTTTTCTGCCAAAGAAGGCATGGGAATTTCAGAGGGAGGGTGCGTAGAAGGGAAGAGTTTTTCAAAAAATTCTCACAGAAGTTGTATTGTTTATTTATTTGTCATGGATTGATCTTTAAAAATGAGATAGGTATTAAACACTAAAAGCTATAAAAAATGGCTTGCGAAAAAATTAAGCTATAACGAATTGTTTTGGGGGCAAGTTTATAATTAAATTGTGAGCTGTGTGAATTAAGGAATTGCTTTATGATTTACTTAAAAGATAGAAAAATGGGCTATTGCATGATAGATTTTTAGGCGGAAAATTTTTATAACGGACCCTTTTTTATGATTTTTTATAAATTTAGATAAAGAAAGTCTTTAGACTTATAAAAATGTCCAGATTTAAAGCTCAATAAGTTGTTT
>NZ_BAUP01000120.1:0-13906 GCF_000648275.1 Holospora elegans E1
AAAATGAGGGCTTTCAGCTTGTCTTTCTTGGGCACACCTCGTGAAATTTTTTCCACATTTTTTATCATTTGTACCGCTTTCCCCCTCGAAAAAAACTACTTTTAAAGCACTCCGAACATTCACAAAATTTACATATAATCATTTTTAGAGACTTTTAAAAGACTTCCTTTACCAATTCTAACAAAAAAGATCTTTTAGTTAAAGGTTTCCAAAATTTTTTTAGGATTCGGCTACTTTTTTGAATTTTTTAGCCTTGTATTTCATATTTAAATGATGTAAAATTTTTTCGTTGGCCGAGTGGCAGAGTGGTGATGCAGAGGACTGCAAATCCTTTTATACTGGTTCAATTCCAGTCTCGGTCTCTTTAACTAGATATTAAAATTTTTTTTGTTTTAGTTTAGGTGCCTAAATTTTATTTATTTAGTGGAGCTTTGTGTTTTTCGAGAGAAAAATTTGGGCTTTAACGTACAAAATCACGAAGTTTTTAAAGTTAAAGCGCTTTTATTAAAAGATATACTATGAAAGAGTATAGAAGAAAATATTTTGCTAGAATGTTTTTTTATTAACTAACGTTTAGTAAAAATCCTAAAGCATTTTGTATGCAGACAATGCTCTTTCCCTAGAAAATTTTAGATCAACAATGAAAGAAGAATAAGAAGAACAGTTAATTTCTGATTTTTGCAGCGCACTACCAAAGGCTTTCCACGGTTCAAATAGGTACTTACTTGGTAATTTTTCCAGTTCAGGAACAAATTTTTTAGTGTATTCCCCTTGACTATCAAATTTTTGTCCTTGTGTAGTGGGATTGAAAATTCTAAAATAGGGAGCCGCATCAGCACCGCTCCCTGCTACCCATTGCCAACTGGCACTATTGTTTGCAAGATCAGCATCAACCAGACACTCCCAAAACCAATCTCTTCCATGATTCCAATGAATCATTAAATTTTTGACTAAAAACGAAGCCACAATCATTCGGACACGATTGTGCATATACCCTGTTTGCAAAAGTTCTCGCATTCCTGCATCAATAATTGGGTACCCTGTATTCCCGCTCTTCCAAGCATGAAAAAGTTCATCATCGGCAGACCTCCAAGGAAATCGATCAAATTTCTCTTGAAAATTTTTCCAAGGAAGTTCTCTAAAATGCGTCATGAGATAGCAAGAAAATTCTCTCCAGATCAATTCACTTAAAAAGTGCTCTACATCTTCTTGATATGCACCAAGATTTTTAAAACTATCCAACCGATAAGCACTGCTTACAGATTCCCAAACTTGATGGGGAGATATTTCTCCAAAATGAAGATTCACAGATAGTCTTGAGGTCTGATTTTTCCCTGGATAGTCTCTTCCCACTTTGTACCCAAACAAATGGTGCTGTAAAAAGGTATTCATTTTTTTTTGAGCAGCTTTTTCGCCAAACTCCCAATGTGCTGTTATTTTTTTTCCCAAGATTGACAAGAAATAAGTTTAAAATCTTTCAATTCTGTAAAATTACTATAATCCTTTATTAATAAATTGCTCGTCAGAAAAGTAAGCGGTCTTCTTGGAAGGCAGGAATATACTTTTCTTTTATAGGCACCAAAGACTTTATAATATGATCCATCTTCTTTTTTAATTTCTTTAGGTTCCCACAAATATGATCCATTAAATGTAATACAATTAATCTTTAAATCCCTAAGCTTTTCTTCAATTATCTTATCTTCAATAATCCTCCATGGCTCATAACACCGATTCCAAAATACATTTTTAATATTATATTTTTGAACCAATTGGGTGATGATTTGTTTAGAATTCCCAATGTAAAGATTCAACTTTTCTTCTAAAGATTTATTAAGGCTTTGCAAAGAGTAATGCAGATAAATCTTACTAACACTTCCCATTTTAAATGGTTTAGGAGCCAAATCATCTAAAATATATATAGGCAATACCCCCCCTATTTTACAAGACTCTATAAGCCCAAGATTGTCCGAAAGTCTTAAATCTTGCCTAAACCAAAAAATTGACTTTAATTGATCCATATGTAATAGCCTTAAAAAACTAAAATATCGTGCATTTATCTTTATTTAAATAAAATTATTATTTTTTTAGTTGAAGTTTTTGTTATAGTTACATAAAATCTTTATAAGTCTACAGCAATGATATCATTAAAGCAATGTGCACATATATAAAATATACCTTAAATTAAAAGAACTTATTCTTAGATAAGACACCTCAAAACTGATACCATTTCCCGATACTAAATGGACAAATGCGAAGCGGTGCATATACTTTTCACAATTGTATTTTTTAACGCGCGCACAAACTCGCAAATCACCGCTTCACAGCCCCAAGGGGTTCGTAAATCTTGTTCGACAGGATAGTGTTTTTTATATAGAGCCATAATCTTTCGACCGGGTTAAGCTCTCGTGAATATGAAGGAAGATAAAAAATAGTAATATTGTCAGGAATTTTTAAAGCCTTGGATTTATGCCATCTTGCTTCATCCATGATCAACGCAATTTTATTAGACGGATACTTCTTTACACGCTCAGATAAAAATATATGTATCGACATTAGGTAAAATCGAGATTAAGTAAAATAAAATTAGACTAAAATTACTGCCGTCATTAACGATAACTGCGCTATAAATATAGAAATTTTGGTAACCGATTTTAAATGGAATTTGTGGCCTGGTACCGCGCTCATAATTCGTGACTTTTGGAATGAGTTCCCAATCTCAATTCATCAAAAAACAATATGTGCGATGACGTGCACTTAGCTATTTCCCGGCTAATAGTTTTTTAAATTCAGCAACTTATATTTTGCTCTTGCTTGAAATGTTTAGGACAGAGCTTAATATAGGAGTAATTTAACTTCTTGATTTCTTGACTTGTTTATCTCTATATTAAAGATATTTTCTAGGTGTATTCGAATTGCTTTTATGGGTATCGACTTTTACCCATTCCAAGATTTACTTTATCTGCGTAGCGTTAAGTTTGTTTTTCCTTTTGCGCTTTGCAGGTGCGTTAACTCTTTCTATCGAGCCGGCTTGATCCACGAAGTCAGGGGTGTTCTAGTTATGTCGTAAATCTTTGCAACTTGACTAATGCTATGAGTCCTGGCTGCAATAGCCTTTGCTAATTTACGTGATATTCGTGCAGCTTTATCAATCTCCTTAATCTGATATTTTTCTTCTTTTCTACCTTCGCGGTTGATAATTTTGATGCGGATACCATTCTATTTAAGCGGTTTGTTATCCCCCTATGATATACTTCCCCTTTTCTTAAAAGGCAATCATTATATGCTTATTTAGCAATGGGAATTGGTATTAATTAAACACAAATGGGATGAAAGAAGACTCAGACACGACAAAAACTTTCATTTTATTGAAAAATAAAAAGCAAATCTCTTTCAAAAACTTAGTTTTGCTAAAATTTAATGAAAATGATTCTTAATTAAATAAGACAAAATTAATAAACACTAAGTAATCACAAATTTAGATTGCTAAAAAAAAGCGTAAACATTTTGTACTAAGATTTAACCGCTTGATTTTTGAGTTTCTGAATACATTTTTATTAAATAAAAAATGTAAAATAGTTGTATTTACCGTTTTTAAATTTTAAAAATATTTTCTATAAAAATTACTTTTTATTTTTTTATAATGTCTGGACCTGTTTACTAGAAAAAAAATCTAGTGTAAACTAGGCTCTAGTTATGGGAGATAGTTTAGAGGTAGAACTCTCGGCTCTGGACCGAGCAACCTTGGTTCGAATCCAAGTCTCCCAGTTTTTCTTGTTTATGAGTTTTAGTATTCGCTATTATCTTCCCAAAACTTTTTTACTTCGTTCCTTTTTAATTATTTTTATTCCAGTTTTGTGGATGTTTGTCGCTTCTGGAACGATTTTTTTGCAGCGCCACTGGAAATATGTTGCAAAATCTCTTTGTGAAAATATTGCTCAAAATGTTAGATTTTTGTGCAAATTAGAAGAACAAAAAGTATTAGACTGGTGTCTTGTTCAAAAGATGGGGCAAGAATTTTTTCATATAAAGCTTGAAAAAGCTCCGCAATTTGATATAAAGTTTTTTCATCAAAATCAAAAAGATAGTCAGTCTGTTTTTTTGTACGAGGCTTTAAAAAATCTTTTTCCTTTGGGGGTGCGTATTGATCGTACACATTCTGTCATTTCTGCCTGGATAAAAACTGATAAAAATTTTTATGTATTTTATACACCAACGCAGAGATTGGGATATCGCACACTGCGATTGTGCGGAATTTGGGCCTCTATCTCTTCCACATTATTTTTAATCATTGCTATCGTTATGATGCGCCAACAGATTCGTCCTCTTAGACGATTATCTGAATGGTTTCGACATATTACTCCAGATCACATTCCAGAGCTTCCACGCATTGAAGGAGCCAGAGAAATTCGTCGTATTGGGGTTGGGTTACGTCGCATGGTTCAGCATCTACAATACGAATTTGAACAACGGCATCAATTTTTATTGGACTTATCTCACGATTTACGCACTCCATTGGCTCGCATTAAACTTCAATGTCAGTTTTTACCGCCTTCCAAAGATGTTACTGCTCTTCAAGAAGATATAGATCACATGATCTCTATGGTTCATCAATATTTAGAGTTCACAATTGATAAAGAGTCTAATGAAGAAATTGTAAATTTTCAAGATATTTTGTTTGCGTTAAAACAAAAAAATCTTTATCTTCCTTCTCCAGAAATTCAATGGAATTTAGGAAAAAAATTCTCTTACAAAATAAAAGGAAATAGCGCCGATCTTCAACGATGTGTACAAAATCTTTTAGACAATGCAGTAAAATATGCTTGTAATCACATAGACGTTTGTCTATTTCCCCAAGAAAGTAAAATTATTTTATGTATACAAGATGATGGACCGGGAATTCCTCAATCAATAAAAACAAAAATTTTTAACCCCTTTTTTAAAGGGGATAAAAGTCGCACCGCAAAAACCATAGGAAGCACAGGATTAGGGCTTGCGATTGCAGAACGTATCGTCAAAAAACACAAAGGTGAGCTGTGCGTTTTATTCACAGACTGTATCGAAAAAAACCCAGCGCTCAGCGGAGCACACATCCACATGATTCTTCCATTGAACTTTTAAACAGTTAAAATTTAATATTCATTTGATAGCTATTTAAATTCTCTAATAGAATACAATAAGCAGGTGTTACTTTATAAAAAATGAATACATTAAAAAAACACTATTTTTCCCCATTTTTATAAAAAATTTTATAACAGCAAATCATATTAATCCAATAATATTAGCATCCTTAAAAGCCACCCTACTCTTTTTTCAACAATCCAAATCTAGTCAAGTTTTGAACTTTCAACAATCCACCCCCCCCCTAAAATTCTTGTTCCTTCATAAAATACACAAGCTTGTCCCGGAGCCACTCCATATTCTAGATCTTTTAGAACAACACTTTTAGAAGATGCGTGAAATGACGCAGAAACCAAACTACCAGAAGACCGAACTCGAGCATGCAAGTTGATGGGATCTTCTTTTCGGTCAGGAGCTATCCAATTAATATCTTCCAGCTTTAAAAAATTCTTTCCCAACGATTCCCTTGGACCAACACGCAATGTGTGCGTCGTTAAATCCATTCCGGTGACATACAAAGGGTCTGTAAACCCCCCAACGCCAACGCCTTGACGTTGACCAATAGTAAAATAAGCTAATCCCTTATGCTGACCTAACACACGCCCATCTTCGTGAACTATAGCTCCTGGATGTAATTCTACCGCCTCTTTTTCCATCCAGGATTGATAAGAAGTCTTGGCCATGAAACATAAGTCTTGACTTGCTTTCACGTGAGAATTTTTTAATCCGCGGCTTTGCGCCTGAAAACGCACTTCTTCTTTAGAAAATTTTCCCAAAGGAAATAAATGGCTCTGGATATGTTGAAAAGTTAACATGAATAAAAAAAAGCTTTGATCTCGTCGCCTATCCATCCCTTGATGCAATTCCGCACCATGAGGGGTGTCTAGACGCTGAACATAATGCCCTGTGGCGATGTACTGCGCTTTGAACTGAAGCATCGCATTCCACAATGCTTCAGTTTTCACGTCTCGATTGCATTTAGCGCAAGGCAAAGGAGTTTTTCCTTTTTGATAAGCGTCTAAAAAAGAATTAATAATCTTTTCACGAAAAAGATCTTCCTTATTAAAGACGTAATGGGGAATTTGGAGTTTTTCTGCTGCTTCTTGAGCACGCTGAATGAATGCTGACGGATGACATTCTCGTTTTGCTTCTGGAACATCTTCTATAGCTTGCTCATAATCATACAGCTTTAACGTTACTCCTATAACATCATACCCCTGTTCCTGCAGTAATGCAGCAGCTAAAGTGCTGTCCACTCCTCCAGACATTCCAACAATAACGCGAGGCTTCACAATTTATACTCCTTTAAAAATTTGTGAAACATCGTACTATTCAGCTGAACATACTCACTCATGTCTTTTTGAAGAAGATCGATCAGCTGGGTATTGAGCTCTTTCATGAAACGCTGACTTGCATCCTGCTTCCATTCTTCAAACAACGTTTGACATTGAGTTTTAAATCGCGCATGTTCCCAATTTTCTTTATTAACAAGGTCCTGCTGAAATATTTTTTCCATTTGAACAATGTGTTGTTCCATGTGATGCAAAAGAGATTGTTTCTTTGTTTCAAACTGTTCTAAAATTGCTTGCGCATACTCTAGACGATCTTCGGCTTCCTTTAGAACGCGATCTGCTTTTTGAAATTCTTGAGTTATAGATTGGGTGTATACCTTAAGTTTTTCCATTAAAGCCCCCCATCCCGGCTTTGCCAACCCCCCACACAACAGTACAAAAGCTAATCCAACCATAAACGTGGCATCAAAAAAATTATCTATCCCCATGGCTACTCTCTTTTTGTCGTTGAATAAGCACTTGAGCAATTTCTAAAGCATCTGTCTTCAGATGATCTGTAAAAGTTTGTTCTAAGGTATTTAGCTCATCTTTAATTCTAGACATTTCCAAGTCAAAACGGCTCTTAAGCTGTAAAAGATGCTCTGCCATGGCTTTTTCTTGCGCTTGAGCCAAAGATTGAATTTGATGTTGAAACGTTTTTTCTAAGATCTCCTGCTGAGCATCACACTGAGAACGAATCTCAATGCTTTTTGCGTGTAATTGACGAACTTCTTCCATTACTGTACCAACTTTGGAAGAGCGTATTTTTTGGATATCACGCACTCTGGGAACCACCCACCAGTGCATTGCTCCCCAAAGTACTCCAAAACACACACACACCCAAAAGATTTGAGAGGCAAAAAACTGCGAATCAAATTGAGGCATTCTGGTTTGCTCCTTAAAAACTTTTAACTAAACAGTATGACAAACGCCACAGAAAGAGCAAACAGAGCTACCGCTTCCGTCATAGCAACGCCGATAAGCCCTAAAGCGTACACCTTTTCTTTTGCTGCAGGATTTTGAGAGATACACTGCACTAATGTTGTAAAAATTTTCCCCACAGCAAGACCTACTAATCCCAAAGGCAGCACAGCAATAGCTGCTGCAACATATTTAAAAGCTAAATCAGACATTTTTTATTCTCCTAAGCAGAAAAAGCATTTTCGTATCTATTAGGATACTAAAATTTTTCCCTAAGGGAAAGCCCGAAAACTTTTTATTCTTTATTAAAAACAAAAATTTTGATAATATAATTTTGATAATATTCGGAAAAAAATTTTAACAACATACCAAAAAGGAAAAATAGATATCTTTCCTCTTTTTTATGTACTTGGGAAGCCCAAAAATGCCCTTTAATGGATAATAATTGTTCTTGCGGCCGCCTTTCGACTTTTTTTCGTCGATCTGTTTTCCCTACCTTTTTTTGTTGTTTTACTTTAGTTGATTTTCAAGAATTCTAATTTGTAAAACTTCTATTTTTCAAATTATTCTTTAAAAGCACGATACTATACGCAAAATCTTTATTAGAAGAAAACTTGAGTTTAAAAAAATCTAATGTTGGCACGCAATACCTCCCAGGTTTATAATTACTTATTCAAACAGATAAAACTATTTCAAAAAGAAAGTAACATAACGTTTGTTACTTATCTAGAAAATACTAGACTCTGTTTTCTTCTTCCTGTGTTGATTCGTCTAAATCTGAAACATTGTACATGTCGGAGTAAGCGGAAGCCATATTTCCCCCCTCTTCTTTCTGTTTTTTGGAGACGTGTTTATTTGTTTCTGAAGTTTCGTCGGATTCTTGTGTTGCAATTGTCGCAGAACTTGACCACGCAGAGCTAAAAGAAATTGCTAGCGCAATGCACATAGCCATTCTTATTTTTTTTATACTAGTTTTCATATTTATACTATTATGTTAAACGGTTCTTTAATAATATACCATGGAAAAGTATAAAATTTATTAAAATGAAAATAACATCCATCCTAAGATCTAAATTTGAAAGAAAAGTAGTAAAAACTGATAACTACAAACATTTAAAAAAATTAATTAAGCACACAGCCTAGTATTTATACTGTGGAGTTAGATAAATAACAGTTTTCGAAAAAGTCTAAGGAGCAATCTAAAATTCCTCCAGCGTTATCGACCATTGAATGAATTCTCCTTGATCTTGTGTAAATTTTGTATCAAAAGTCATTAGCGTCATAAAAAGAATCGGGCAATAACTGACAAAACCTTCGGTATTTTTTAAAACTTCAATACATCGCCCATTATTTTTTTCCGTTAAAGGGGTGCTGCAGGTGTTATGAATTAAAAATGCCGAATTGGGCACACAGGGGCGTTCAAGAGAGACAATTTTAGGCCCTTGAGTATACAAAGTATAAAGCGGTTGAATGCAATGAACCTCTAATTTTACTCCGGGTTTCAAAATTTCAGAAGAAGGCGGACAAATGCCTTGCCCACTAATAATCGATCCATATTTAAAAGCTGAAGAATGTAAAGCAACAGAGTGACCGTAAATATTTTTTATCAAGGAATAGTCTTTTTTTACTGAAAAAAGTGTTTGTGTGCATTTATATAAAAAAGGACTGAAAGCAGAAATTTTATTTAAAGAATTTGTATTATTGTCTATGTAATACAATTTTAAGTCTGTTAGCATCGCATTTATTTTTATTTCTGTTACTTTAGTCTTACAAACTTAGACTTAAAAAATCAAACAAAATGTAATAGGCTGTGTACTCAACGTAAGCCAAAGGACAATTGAAGCCAAGCGAATGACGCTAAAAAAGTTTACAAACCTTTTATCATCGCGTGTGGCAATGGTGCGGTATTGCTTTAAGTTTAGAAAAAAATTCTCGATCAAATGACGGAATTTAGTAAAGATATTTTTCATAATGCTCCAGGGGGCACGGCTATTTTCTTTTGAGTTTTTTTCGCATGTGTTTATCGAAAAGCACTTTATTAGTCTTCACGAGATGGATTTATCACTCCCCGTACAGAAGGATCATGTTCCTTACCTTTTGTCAAGTTAAAATTGATAGGATTGACAATGAGATATTGCCTTGGGCATCGCAGATTACACGGATCTTAGCGCTCTAATGGTCTGGCTTTCCGTCTTTTTTTAGCGCAAGCTCTGTGTTGATTGGCGCGCATAATGCTCATCGCGTGTTTTTGGTTGCTTTACTGGATAAGGATTTTAAAAACGCTTTTCCATAGACCTTTTTAACTCCAACAGGCGAAAATACCAAAAGCTAAATCCCTCCAGGGGATTCTTGTGCAAATATAGTAATTTAGGTTAAATTAGATGTTTTAAAGAAGCACGAAATAGCATCGAATAGAGCGTTATTGTCCACCTCTTCATATTAGCCCAGAATTTCTCTATTGGATTCAAATCACAAGAGTAAGGAGGTAGAAAATTATACTGAATTTTAAGTATAAAATTCTATTAATTCTTGACTTTTCTTGGATTCATGAAAAGATACATTATCCATGATAACACCTTGACTAGGCTTTAGTTTCTTGATCAGAAATCTACCCAAGCTTAGAATAATACTGTGTCGCAAGAGCCCTTAAACCTCATTGGTGCTATCGGCGTGTTATTAACCAAATCGGCAATACTGTTTGTTCTTTGATCATATTTTCCACTCTTTTTGCCAGCCAACTTTTCACTGTTTCCTCCCCAGTTTCTGTCTTTGCACATAGCCATATCAATGCCGCTTGCATCAATACAAGACTTGGATAACGCTATATCTTTGATCGATTCTTGATACTAACTTCACTTTTCTTTGCTTGCTTCCACGTGCAAAAAGTCTTTTTTTTAAGCTATAGACTAATCTTTTTAACCGGTAACTGATTGCAAAAATACTTACCCCAAATTCTTGAGTAGCTTTTTTCAAGGTCGTATCTTGGGGTTCTTTGACGTACGCTTCAAGCTTTTCTAAGTCAATCTTTTTTCTGAGCCATCACACCTCTTAGAAAAATAACTTCCTTCTTGTCTGTATTTTCTATGCTACCTTCCTATCGCTGCTACACTTATTTTAAATAGGTGCGATACTTCAATATACCCACCCCCTTCATCTAAATGTTCTATTATCCTTTGTCTTAAATCGTTGCTGTAGCTCTTTGTCATTTTCCTTTTATTGTACCTTATTCAACCTAAATTACTATAGTGCCCCCCCCATCCACAAACAGGTGATTGTCTTAGGCTGTCCCCTTGTTTTTCAAGAAAAAGATCCTTTACCCTATCCCACCGATCATCCCGAAACGCATTCTTAAAAAATACAGAAAGAAATTAACTTAATTGAGGACGAACCTTAAGAGGATGTCAGAAAAATACCGTATATTTTTTAAAGGGGGGACTTTTTTTTAGAATTTTTTCTGATATAATCTTTAACCAGATGCCCGCTTGGCGTAATGGTAGCCGCAGCAGACTTAAAATCTGCCGATCTTTCGGTCGTGCCGGTTCGAATCTGGCAGCGGGCACTCTAAAAGGATAGTATTATAGATCATGAGTCGACCTTTATCAGACAATCAGAAAGTTTTTGGCGATCCGATGATTCGCATTTGTGATGTTTCTAAATACTATGGAGATGTTCCTGTTATTCAAGATTTAGATTTAGAGATTTATTCTCGGGAGTTTTTTTCTATTCTTGGAGGGTCTGGATGTGGAAAAACGACTTTGTTAAGGTTGCTTGCAGGCCTTGAAAAACCGTCTAAAGGAAAAATTCTCGTCAATGATATTGATGTTGCTTCAACTCCTTTGTATCAACTTCCTATCAACATGATGTTTCAATCTTATGCGCTTTTTCCTCACATGACAGTTATGAATAATATTGCCTTTGGGTTGCGCACTCAAAGATGGTCTGCTGCAGCCATTCAAGAAAGGGTAGAAGAAATGTTAGAGTTGGTGCATATGACCGAGTTTATCCATCGCAAACCGTCACAACTTTCTGGAGGGCAACGACAGCGTGTAGCTTTGGCTCGTGCTTTGGCTAGTTCTCCCAAGGTATTGCTTCTGGATGAACCCATGGCAGCTTTGGATAAAAAGCTTAGAGAGCGCACCCAGTTTGAACTCGTCAATATTCAAGAGCAGTTAGGAATTACTTTTGTGGTAGTTACTCATGATCAAGAAGAAGCAATGACGATGTCTTCTCGCATTGGAATTATGGAGGCAGGTCGTATCAAGCAGGTAGGAACGCCAGGAGAGATTTACGAATATCCTAATTCTCTTTCGGTAGCAAAATTTATTGGATCTATCAATGTATTTAAAGGTCAGGTGACAGGGACTTCCGAAGATTATGTGTACGTGTATTGCCCTGCATTAGATCAAGAGGTGGAAGTTTCTTATTCTTCTAGCGCTCCGGTAGGGGCAGAAGTTCATGTGACTGTTCGTCCCGAAAAAGTTGTCCTCTCGGTTCAGAAACTTGAACATGTTTCTAATATGACTGAAGGTGTTGTTACAGATGTGGCTTATCTTGGGGATGTTTCAATTTATTATGTTACACTTACTTCAGGGCATGTGGTGCTTGCCACTCAACCAAATCTTATGCGGCTTGCAGAGCGTCCCATCACATGGGATAGTCAAGTGTTTTTACATTGGCGCCCAGAAAGCAGCGTTATGCTAACGATTTGATTTGGTTAAATTTGGTGAAGCGTAGAACAGATACGGTAAGGTCGTACAAAATATCATAGAAAACTCAGTAAGTTCCAACAACTATAGTGATTCAGGTTGAATTAGATATTTTAAAGAACCACGGAATAGCGTCGAATAGAGCCTTGAAATTTAGTATATTGCATTCAATCCCCCTCTTCATATTAGCCCAGAATTTCTTTATTGGATTCAAATCAGGAGTGTAAGGAGGTAGAAAAATTATACTCCATTTTACAAATTCTATTAATTCTCTACTTCTCTTGGATTTATGAAAAGAAGCACTATCCATAATAACTCCTTGACCAGGCTTTAGTTTCTTGATCAGAAATTTTTCTACCCAAGCTTGGAATAATAATATCTCGCAAGATCCGTTAAAACCCCTTGGTGCTATGGGCGTGTTATTAACCAAACCGGCAATACTATTTGTTCTTTGGTACCATTTCCCACTCTTTTTACCAACCAACTTTTCACTTTTTCTTCCCCAGCCTTCTGTCTTTGCACATAGCCTATCAATGCTGCTTTCATCAATATATACAAGACTTGGACACGCTATATATTGATCGATTATTGATGCTGACTTCGCTTTTCTTTGATTGCTTTCGCGTACGAAAAGTCTTTTTTTATAGCTATAGCCTAATCTTTTTAACCAGCAACTGAGTGTAAAAACACTCACCCAAAATTTTTGAGCAGCTTTTTTCAAGGTCATATTTTGGTTTTCTTTGACGCTCTCTTCAAGCTTCTCTAAGTCAATTTTTTGTCTTATCCAGCACGCCTCTTAGGAAAACAACTGCATTCTTGTCGGTATTTTCTATGCTAGTTTTCTATGCCACCTGCCTATCGCTGATACACTTATTTTAAATGGTTGCGATGCTTCAATATACTCGTTCCCTCATCTAAATATTTCTATTACCCTTTGTCTTAAATCGTTGCTGTAGCTCTTTGTCATTTTCTTTTTATTTTAACAAAAAAAATCACACCTAATTCAACCTAAATTACTATAGAACAGATCAAAAAAATATCAGAAGAAAAATTCCGCAGGTTAACAGGAGTTAAAAAGGGTACATTTTATAGAATCACGAATATTCTTTAATAGGATAAAATAAAAACAAAGCTTAAAGTAAAAAGAAGAACAAGCCAAGCATAGAAGGTCGTCTTTTGATGGCACCCATAAGATTAAGGCAGTTTTGTTATCAGACAAAGGGTGGAGCTCATCAAATTGCTAAGACTCTTCTGATTGACTATCGGTCGTCACATAGAGAAATATAAGAAAGATCAAAAGTTAATAGTGTCAAGCGGGGGCCCTGTAAGCAAGCAGAATATTTCACAAACAGCGAAACTTATCGCACATTTGGAAAGCCACGACGTATATGAAAGTAGTTATATTTGCGCTCTATGTTCTTGAACCCTATGGCTGCTAGGCAAGACGTTGTGGCTGCACGCCCATAATTTTTCATTTAAAAAGCCAGCGGAACGGCCCGCAAAGGCATAAGAGTTGAAAGTGTCAAAATAAATGTTTAACAGCATTGAAATCCCCTCCTGAAATAATAATTAATGTTTTAATAAAAAATTACTCTAGATCTAATGTAAATTGAAATAATGGAATTTTGAAGCCATGCAGTTTCTTTCTAGCCTTGTATATTAAAAATAATAAAGCTGTAATCAGAATCATATAAATATACACCTTCATACCATTTAAAGAATGACTCAAAAAATGCTTATATCCAAGATTTTGTTTGATAAATTTAAAAAATACTTCTATATCCCATCTCCTCTTATAAAGCTCTGTTACATCAAGAGCTGGCATATCAA
>NZ_BAUP01000119.1:0-2997 GCF_000648275.1 Holospora elegans E1
TCCTGTGGGTTTAACACTTGTTTTAACACTTTGTGAATGATGCTATAGCTGGGATTCTTACTCTTTTCATACTTAATTCGGCTTGTCTTAACAAGTTCATGCATCCGAATGTACCGTCGAATATGGTGGAAAATCTTTTGGTAGCATGCGCCATTGACAACCGCTCTTGATTATATAAACTACTGCATTACCCCTCTTTTTTGTTGTATTTGCTTTTATTTCCGCTATCAAAATGATACTTTATCACTTTCTACCCTCTCTTTTAAATCGCTTGGATAATTCTTCACACCTTCAAGCCTTTTATATCACACTTTTTTATTCATGAATACAGGTTCTAAAAACTGATAGGTAAAAAAATGGTAAATATTACGCGCGAACAAATATTATAGCAGAATTCGTGAATAATAAATAAATAGCTCCAATGATATTTAATGGATATTGTACTACGAAGGCGTTCGAAACTTGGGGGGAACAATTTTTAATAAAGAATCTGAAGTCAGGTCAGGGGGGTATGGATACTGCTGCCTTTCACCGATCACAGAAAACTAAAGATTTAATTGAATCTGTTGGGTGTGAGGTGCCCCTGATCTGTACCAAATTAAACTGAAAGCACATGTTCATTCTTAGATGGGGGGCAGATTGGGGCTTGTAGGGAGGTCAAATAATGCACCTCAATCCCCTTTTTTTTCTGCTTTTTTGGTATCTTTGCTTGCAGGGGCCTTGATCCAAGATCAGGTGAATTTTAGGCGCCTTTGGATAAGCATCTTTCAGCTGATCAAAAAACGTCTTCAAGGGGGATCTATTCAAGGTTTCTAAGGATACCACCCGTCAAACCCAAGACTTCCATCAGGTTCATGCGTGTCATGGGGGGGCTGACAGGTGATTTTCGTTGCCATGGTGGCGCGCACCCCATCACCAAACAGGATGGATTCATCTTCCGGAGGGCGTTGTCATCACCGTTGAATAAAAACTTCCCGCTTGCCTGGATCTGCCTTTGCGGGTCGTGCCGCTGGATTTTTAAATGAAAAATTATGGACGTGCAGCCACAACGTCTTGCCTTGAATTGTATACGCGATGCTGTAGGGTTCAAGAACATGAGCGCAGATATTGCTTACTTTCATATACGTCGTGGCCCAAATGCGCGATAAGTTCTGCTGTTTGTGAAGTATTTAGCTTGCTCACAGAGCCCTTGCTTTACACCATTAACTTTTGATCCTCCTTATACTCTTCTACGATCGCAATCAGAAAAGCCTTAGCTATTTGATGAGCTCCACCCTTTGTCGGATAACTAAACTTCCTTACTCCTATCTTCTACGCGTCGGTTCTTTTCTTTCCGATGCTGCGTTCTTAACGCAACACGATCTTCTTCTGTCAGAAGTCTTTGCATAAGAAAAATTATTAAACTTGTAAACAATTTCATTCAGCATGAGTATAAATGACCTTTGCAATGACGGCATTTCCCCTTTTGGATTGTGCTTATGGAGCCCGCCTAATATATTGCACATACTTTTTTAGCCATTCAGGCGCATTGTGTGCTTGATTTATTTCTTCTTCTGTTAGCCAATAATATTCATGAACTTCACGGGCTGAAGCATTAATTGTCAAATCTGTCTTTTCAATTTTGCAATGAAATATGGTATCAATCACATGCGCTCCAATACTATCAACAAAATAATTACTGATGATATATTTTAGGTCATCTTTTAAGTCTAATCCGACTTCTTCTAGAATCTCTCTCTTTGCAGCAAGCCTTAAAATGTCCCACTCATTTTGCTCATCTACTTCTTCAACTTTTCCCCCGGGGAAAGATAGAAGACCTCCGGCATGCTTGCCTTTAGGTCTTTTAATAATCAAAAACTTATGATCACACTCTATGGCTACTTCTACTACATTTAAATAAAGTTTCATTTTATTCCTTCTTCAATTGTTTTATTGGGATCAAAATCTGGTATCTATAATTTTGTTATCCAATGCTTTTAGCTGAAATCTTGCTGCTTCGGGGCTTAATTTTTGATCTTGATCAAAAAACGGCTACTTTATAATGAAATACTGAATTTTAAATCTATTATAAATCTATTATAAATTTCGTGCAAGCTTATGTCCTTGCCTATCAACAACACTATGCTGTTTACGTCCTTTTATCTTTTTTCCCCCCATCTGTACCTATTTTTTCTGAGGCTCCTGTGGGGTTAACGCTTGTTTTAACACTTTGTGAATGATGCTATAGCTGGGATTTTTACTCCTTTCATACTTAATTCGGCTTGTCTTAACAAGTTCATGCATCACTTTTGCCCATACTCCCTTAACCCTACATGGTCTATAAAACATGTACCGTCGAATATGGTGGAAAATCTTTTGGTAGCATGCGCCATTGACAACCGCAATACTGCATTAACACCCTCTTTTTTGTTGTATTTTCTTCTATTGCCGTAATTACCGCTATCAAAATGATGCTTTATCACTTCCCACTCTCTTTCTTTTAAATCGCTTAGATAATTCTTCTTTTACTCCTCCAATCCTTTTATATCACACTTTTTTATTCATGAATACAGGTTCTTAATTCTGAAAAAATATAGAAAATTAACTTAATTGAGGATGGGGCCCAGTATTTATTGACCTTGCAATCCCCATCTTTAATATTTTTTAATTATTAATCAATTTGCTTAGTAACTTCCGGAGTAAATTGTTTTGCACAAGTCCTCCTGTTCAGTTCTTAAAAATTTCTTCTTTTCATCTCCTATTGAACTGAAAATCTAAATATTCCAACAAAATAATTATTATTTAAAATATCAATAAAATT
The DNA here is from genome assembly GCF_000648275.1 of Holospora elegans E1. Classification (NCBI taxonomy): domain Bacteria; kingdom Pseudomonadati; phylum Pseudomonadota; class Alphaproteobacteria; order Holosporales; family Holosporaceae; genus Holospora; species Holospora elegans. The sequence continues at coordinate 2,801 of NZ_BAUP01000119.1, forward strand.
TTTTTATTATTCAATAATTTAACTTGTTCGTTATCCCACATACTCCCCCTCACTTTTTTTCAGGTAGTTTAAAAGATCTCTGAAATCAAAGAATAAGAGTTTATCTTTGATCCACCTGAGCCCCCTTGTGAAGTATGAATACCAAAGGTGCTCTGACTGTTTTTTTGTAAGCACATTCCCGTTATAGAAGCGTATAA
>NZ_BAUP01000118.1:0-8316 GCF_000648275.1 Holospora elegans E1
TGCTATGCTCTCTTCACTATTTCTCTCTACGGAGTGCCTCAGTCGTTCTGGCATTTGCATGTAATACTTGTCCCATAAACTTTTCTTCCATGAATTATTGTCTTCATAATATACTCCATAATTCTCTAGGATCAAAAACCTAACCTTGGAGTACACCTAATTATCCCTTCTTTTTTGTATCTTATCCCCCCTACTTACGCTGCTTTTACTAACTTTAAATATTTTTGATGTCGTTTTTTGATCTTTTTGTTAAAAATAAGCACCACTCTGCTCCATTTTCGATCTCGATCAATATAGAACTTAGAACTCTTCAAAGCTTTGGCGGTTTTGGCGGTTTTGGCGTTTTTGGCGTTTTTGGCGTTTTGGATAATCTTGTTCGTACCAAAATTTATTTTGGTCATCTTTTCTGTAATAACTCCCATTTCTGTCATAAGGAGGACTGTTTTGGAAACGAAATGAATCTCTTGTATCGTAATCTTGTTCGTACCAAAATTTATTTTGGTCATCTTTTCTGTAATAACTCCCATTTCTGTCATAAGGAGGACTGTTTTGGAAACGAAATGAATCTCTTGTATCGTTAACAGCTTTCGCAAATCCTGCAACACCGTTCATTCCTTGAGCAATATTCGCCAAAGATGGATCTTTTGAATTTCTTGCAACACCGTACAACGTATTTGCTGTAATTTTCGCGACTTTAGAAAAAAGATTTAATTTGCCATTTTTTCCGTTTTCAGAAAAATATTGCGGTTGCTGTTGATTATACGCGTTTTTATAGTACATGTCATAGGGAAAAGAGGGCGTATTAGCGTAAATTTGGAAATTTTGCACTATTCCTGATAAAAATAAGAAAATTATACATTTTTTTATTTTGCTATTCATTTTATTACTTGTTGTTTTAAACTAAATATAATAATACAACATATTTATTAATATTTTGTTTTTATTTTGAGACCTTTAACAAAAGATAGCATGATTGTTTTCAATGTTTTATTAACGTGAAGTGCCGTAAAAATACGCAGTGTTACCTTCAGCAGTTCAAGTGATCGTGTGTTTGCAAGGGGGGCGAAATCTTGCAAACCAATGGCGGTGTCGAGCATTATTTTGTTCAAAGGAAAAGGTTTTATATTTTCCCTGAAATAGGCGGGGGCTTGTTTCCATTTTTTAATCGTTCAAAAAGTCGTTTGAATGTTTGATTCGAGTGATCACCAAATTCCCAATCGAAGAGCCCTTTTCCAGCACGATCATAGACTTTAGAAATCCAAATTTTTGCTTCTTTTTTTTAAATAATATCAAAATTCATCGACTTCCTTGAAAATACCTTTGTCTTTTGGGAATAGCTCAATTTTGGCGCATAGCCTTGATTATAAGGTGACCGCCCCCTTTCAAAACAGCGCTCACGCTGACACCAAAACGCTGAGCACTTCGGTTCATTGAAAGGCCGCTTGCGTATAAAACAAGGGCTTGGAGCTTGTCTTTTTCGGGCACACCTCGTAAAATTTTTTCCACATTTTTTACATTTGTACCGCTTACCCCATCGAACAAATCCGCTTTTAAAGCAATCAGAACACTCACAAAATTTACATACAATTATTTTTAGAGATTTTTAAAAGACTTCCTTTACCAGTTCTAACAAAAAAGATACTTAGTTAAAAGCCTCTAATATTTAGAAATTCCTAAAAAAATTTAAAAAAGAAAGAGAATTTGTTATTAACCTAAACCGTCCATTAAACAAAAGAGTATCAGGTTTTCCATCGTTTATTTACTAAGGAAAAATTATAAAAAATAAAACACATAAATGAATAAATAGCACTAAAGACCGAATGCTTTTTGGTGAAGCTCTTGAATTACTCGAGTTATAGAATCTGGACAAAAAGTATACAAACCAAAGGGGGTATCAACAGAGGCCACCGGGACAATCCCCACAGCAGTTCCTGTTAAAAAAGCTGCTTCCATTGATGGCAAGTCATGTAAAAATATATCTTTTTCTGTTACAGAAATTTTTTTCATTTTAGCTTGTTCGATAACAAAAGCTCGAGTTAATCCCTTAAGAAAGCTGTGGGGAAACGGAGTTTGAAGCTCTCCGTTTTGAACGAAAAAAATGTTAGAGCTGCTTGCTTCTGCGATGCGTTCTTTAGTATCCAAAAGTAATGCATCATCAAACCCCTCTAGTTCAGAAGTGCGTTTTGCCATGGCAGAAATCATATACAGCCCAGAAGCTTTGCTGTGCACTGGCGCACTGCGTGGATCTGGTCGACGCCAGGAAGAAAGGTGTAAATTCAATCCATTTCGATATTGATGAGCGCTGTAAGGCATGGGGCGCTCCCAAACCATGACTGCAGTATGAACATTTGAATGACGATGAGAAACGAACATACTCTGACTGCCGCACCACGCTAAAGCGCGAATATACCCAAAATCATAATAAGTCTTATTTAAAAGCAGTTGTGTAGCATTTTCAAGCTCTAAAACACTGTAAGGAATCTTAAAATCCAGAAGCTCTGCGGACTGTAATAAGCGTTGATAATGCTCTTTTCCATGAAACAATTTTCCTTTGCGGCTACGTAGCCCTTCATAAACGCCTGTACCATAGTGTAAAGCATGAGTCATAACGTGGATCCTTGCTTCATGCCAAGGAACAACCTTTCCGTCCAACCAAATATTGCCTTTTAGCTGATCAAACACTTCGTATTCTTCTTATTCTACAGGACGGTAAATTACATCACATTTTTACTCCATTGACAATAGGGGGAAAAACAGGGAACATAGTAAAAAGCTTACGTGGATTTTATGTGAAACCAGAAGTCTTAAAGTTTTTACAAGATTATGGATATTGGGCAATATTTTTAGGCTCTTTAATTGAAGGAGAGTCAATTATTCTAACTTCTAGCGCTATGGCAGCGGCGGGCTATTTTTCTATTCAGAAAATCATGATTATTGCGTTTTGTGGGACGGTGTTGGCAGATCAAGGCTTGTATTTTTTAGGGTATACTTATGGTGCAACGGTTTTAGATTGGATTCGTTTGCGTTTCCCTTCTATGACTCCTTACATAGACAAAGCGTTAAATTTTTTAACGCGCTATCAAAATATTTACATCCTCTCTTTTCGGTTTATTTGGGGAGTGCGTATTATTAGCTCTGTTATTATAGGATCTCAAAAAATATCTATTTTACGATTTGCTACCCTAAATTTAATTGCTGCTGTTATTTGGACTGTGGTTAGTTGCATGGCTGGATTTTTTATAGGTGAAGCAATTTTGTATGGGCTAGAGCACTACGGATGGTGGATTTCCTTTGGTATCATAGCTTTCGTTTTATTGATTGTGCTTGGCTGGAAGATGCGAAAAAAAAGCGCACACTAGGTTCTTAGAAGCAGTTTGTTTTTCTTAACGCAGAAAAAGGGGGCTCTTCAATTGAGCAAAAAAATGAAAAACTAGTAAGTGTTGTTTTTTTTAATTTTTTGAAAAATAAGGGAGTTTTATCTGTTAACACAAACTGTAGAAGATAAACAATAAGACTGATATAAAATATTGATTTTTAAGAACGGAAAAAGCCTTGATCTTTTAAATATTTTTGTGTGCCTTATGCTTATCTAACTTTTTCTGAAATTTTAATCATTGATTAAAAGGTGTATTTGTGTATAATTATTTTACCCCTAACAAAGTTGTTATTTAATAAAAATGAAAAGTTCACCCAAAATTAAATTGTTTTTTATGTTTTTTATGATGTGTTCTTTTTGTACTCATGCCTTTTCTCATGAGCAGGTAGAAGAAAAGTTGCTGCAAGAAGAAAATCGAGAATTTGAAAACATAAAAGAAAGAATTTTCGCTAAAATTAAAGAAATACTTTTTCAGTGCAAAATATTTTATAGACCTCAAGCCCCTGTTGTTGTATCAAAAGAAGAACTAATTTGTGAAGATGTTCCGGACATGTTAGAAAAAATAAGGAAAGATTTTGGACTTTCTGGCGTAGTTGCCTATGAATGCAGTTTAGACCGATTTTGGCGAGATTTTCGAAAAAAAGAACCAGATGCGGAAGGAGGCGTTGAGCCAAAAAATGTACACCGTGTTATTAAAGCGTTATCTTTTGGCGTGGGGCTTGATGCGAGTTTAAGTTTTTTGCTAAATGGTGAGGTAAGTGTAACAGGTAATAATGCATCTATAAAGGATCATCTAGATGCACAATTAAATATTCTTTTTTCTCCATTCGAAGATACATGGTCTGATCCATTCAAAACAATAATAAGAACGAGAATCCAAAAAGAAGAAAATCTTTTACTACACGATGTATCTAAAATTTTAAGAGATACTTTCTCATCTTTTTTTGTTGCGGATTTGATGAGAAGAAGAAATTTTTTAGAACCAAATATTACAAAAGAAGCAGAAGAAATATTTCCTGAATATTTAGATCGAAGTGTTCAAAAAATAAAAAATAATAAAATTTTACAGGTTATTTCAAACGTATCAAGAGATTATTCCAAGGTTTTGGCTATAGTAGATCGATACAAAGAAAATAATAAATTTTGTTTTGAGTTTTCTATTTATGACCATTGCATATTATCAAAAATAAAAAATTCTTTAATTGATTTACAGAGGTTTTTTGGAGATTCTTCTTTGGTTGTTTTTAAGCTTATAGAAAGACGTAATTCAGGTGGCGCGTCATTTCAGCTTGATGAAAGTCTTTTTGAAATTTGTTTGGATGAAACAACAACGGTTTTACAAAAAAGATCAAAAAATAATGAATTTTCTTTGTATAACTTTGGGTGGGATCTTTCTTGTCTTTTTACCAGTAACCTTGACGGTTCAATTCCGATTGAAAGAGAATCTTTTGAAGAGAATTTTTTTTATTTAGGAAGCTTAATAGAAATCCTGACTCAATTAAAAAAAGAAGAGTTTTCTGAAGAACAGCTAAGAAAAATTTTAAAATATCTTTTAGAAAACGACACTAAAGAACAGGATAGAATTAGGTTTTTTGAAAAAATTTATGAAGATTTTTTAAATATTAAGGCTCGGCATAATTTAGAAAATAAAAAAAATTCTCTTGATATATTGAGAAAATCAGTGGCAGAGTTTCCAGAATTGTGTCAAGAAAAAAATAAAAAAATAATGAATGGATTGTTAGGAATTTTACCTGATAAAAGCGCAGAAGACCTTTCTGACCAAGAACGAGAAAATTACGAACAAAAACTTTTTGGTATTTTTCGTGTTGCAGATTGGAACGTGTGTGCAGAAAAAAATTGTTCGATAACTAATTTTACAGAAAAGGTTCTAAAAATTCTTGAGTCTGACAATCAAGTTCGAAGAAAAAAAGAACAAAAAAATGAATCTGAGTGTGGCAGAAAAAAGATCCTAGCTTTTTTTCCTGAAAAAGATTCCTTGTTTGTAGATTTAGTCAACAGAATAATCAATGAAAATGAAATTTCTGAAGAGGATGCATTTGGAATTATTCAAATGAAAGAACGGGGGTCAAAGGAACAAATTCTGAGAGAGCAAAAAAAGGTTGAAGAAAAAATGTTTTCTACTTTTTTGCGTAAAAATTTCAACGATAAAAAGTAACAATTATAGTAGATAATGAGGGGCCATCCTCAATTGAGTTGTTTTTTGAGAATTTAATAGAAAATTCAAAAGAAATTTTTATTAAATGGGGTGTTATGCGTTGAGGGGGGATCAGTGGGATAAGAAAAAGGTTCGTTTACCTGAAAAACTGGAAAATATTAGCAGTTTTACAGCAAAAGACAATCACCTGTTTGTGGAGGCTGTTTTATATAGTTACCGTGCGGGAATTTCGTGACCGGAGAGGTTTGGTAATTTTAAAGCTACTCATACCCGCTTTTCGAGGTAGGGCCAAAAGGGCTTATGGAAAAGAGTCTTTGAGGTGTTGGCAAAAGACGTCAGTAATTGTACGCGATGATTTACTCCACGATTGTGCGCGCCCACTAACACAGTGCTGGCACTAAAAAAAGACGAAACCAAGCTAGTGGACGGTCCGTTGGAGGGAAGCACCAAGATCCAAGCAATCTGTGATGTCCAAGGAAATCCCCTCCAGAAATTCCATCGCTTTTCATCTTACAAAAGATGATTTGGAAGGCGCCGATGGCATTGATCCCCTCGTGAAGGCTGGTGCGGTACTTTCCGATAAAGTGTATGATGCCGATAAAAATGGACGGCGAAAACTCAAAGAAAAGAGGTGTAAGGTCGCGATTCCTCCTAAAAAAACCCGTTTTGGAGCTTCAAATTATGACAGATATCTGTATTTTTTTAAATCCCGCCATTTGATCGAGAATTTCTTCGCTAAACCGAAAGCAATACAGAACGATTGTTCCGCGTTATGATAAAATGCCTTCTACTTTTTTAGGCGTTATTCACTTTGCTTTACTTGTCATTTGGCTGACTTGAGGAAGGGCCCTAAATATTCTATCTTTTTTTCAATTCTTAAAATATATTTTAGCTTAATTTATTTTCGTTGTACATGGCTTTTTATCTGACCTTAGCTATAATAAAAAAGAGTTAATTAAATAAATAAAAAAATGTTTAAAATTCTTATTATCTCATTTTTGGTAGGGAGCAAAATTTTATTTTCTTCTAATTTTTCTCAAAAAAATTCAATTTTTTACAGTTTAGACAAACCTTTGGTAGAACGCTTTAAATTTTACTGTAATAAAGAATATACAGAAGATTATTATGGGGAAGATATTTGGGTTAAGGGACTAAAAAAAATAGCGCTTTTAGGGAAAAAGATTCCCGATCATGTGCGCTCTATCGAAATTAAAGAAGATATTCAAGATCTAGAAAATCTTAAAAAAATTGATTTTAATAAGGTGGAGTTTCTTAAATTTTCTTATGTAAGCTACAAGATTCACCCCGAATTTCAATTAAAAAACCTTGTGGGCGCGAAGTTTCCCCATTTAAAGTTTCTTTCTATATACAAGTCTAATCTTAAAGATATTTCCTCTTTAAAAGATATACCCCTTCCTTCTTTAGAAGAACTTGTATTTGAACATAATTTTGTTAAAGATATTTCGGTATTTAAAACTCTTTCTTTGCCAAAGCTAAAAAAATTATCCTTTGGGTGGTGTGATGTCAAGGATATTACGCCTTTATTTTCTTTTTCTGCACCAAATTTAGAGAAAATTAGTTTTCATATGAATGAGGAAGCATCCTTCAGTTTAAAAGATGCTGAAAAATTAAAAAAACAATTTCCTTTACTTAAAAAAATTATTGTTTTAAGGACGGAATATTTTTTTCCAAAAACAAGTAAAGATTTCCCAACAAAAAAAACACAGTGGTAGATATCTTAAAGCATTCAGGTTTAGTGGAATCTTGTAGTGAAGCTCGACGTAAAATTTCTGAAGGCATAGTAAAGATAAGAAATCGGGTGTGGAAAAATCATTGCCAGGTTTCAACCAACGAAGATATTCCTCAAGGATGGGAATTTATTCATTGCGGAAAAGACAAAGTATTGGTTAAACTGAAGTTTTAGACTGCTAGAAAAACTCCTAAGGTATTCAGGTATTATTAAAAAATGAAAGCGGAATGTAGTAATTTAGGTTAAATTAGATATTTTAAAGAGCCACGAAACAACGTCGAATAGAGCATTCAATCCCCCCTCTTATTAGCCCAGAATTCCTCTATTGGATTCAAATCAAGAGAGTAAGGAGGTAGAAAAATTATACTGCATTTTACAGATTTTATTAATGCTCTGCTTCTCTTGGATTTATGAAAAAAGGTATTATTCATAATAACACCTTGACCAGGCTTAGATCCTTGATCAGAAATTTTTCTACCCAAGCTTGGAACAATACTGTGTCGAAAGATCCGTTAAACCTCATTGGTGCTATGGACGTGTTATTAACCAAACCGGCAATAGTATTTGTTATTTGATCCCACTCTTTTTGCCAACCGAATTTTCACTTTTTTTTCCCCAGCCTTCTGTCTTTGCACATAGCCATACTCCCCCTCACTTTTTTGAAGGGTCTTTAAAAGATCCGAAAGAGAGGCTATTTTATTAAAAATAAACAACAATGTTTAATGCAAATGAACCTCTCATCCCGCGCAGAGAATTTTAAAACCTTCGTACTTATCGATCAGCGAAAGGTTCAGCATCTTGCGCTGATCCACAAGAAGAACTCTCCACCTTCAATAAAATCCAAGCTTGAACGCGTCAGGCGTTTTTTTAAAAGGACAAGTAATTGATTCTGGACTCTTCTCAAAAGCCTTGATATCAAGCATTTGGGAGCAAGTTCCTAAAATGCATTTAATGCTCGATGGCACCAATTAGAAGTTTGGAACGCAGAATATCAATTGCCTCGTACTAGCTGTT
>NZ_BAUP01000117.1:0-3568 GCF_000648275.1 Holospora elegans E1
TGGGCGTGCAGCTATAGGGTTCAAGAACATGAGCCACAAATATCGCTTGCTTTCATATACGCTATGGCTTTCCAAATGTGCGATAAGTTCTGCTGTTTGTGAAGTATTTAGCTTGCTCACAGAGCCCTTGCTTTACACCATTAACTTTTGATCCTCCTTATACTCTTCTACGATCGCAATCAGAAGAGCCTTAGCTATTTGACGAGCTCCACCCTTTGTCGGATAACTAAACTTCCTTACTCCTATCTTCTACGCGTCGGTTCTTTTCTTTCCGATGCTGCGTTCTTAACGCAACACGATCTTCTTCTGTCAGAAGTCTTTGCATAAGAAAAATTATTAACACATAAAATTAAACCTGTGACTCTTTTATATGATCTTAGCTATATTCAACTTTATTGAATGTAATTTTATCAAAAAAAGATGATACGACTTATGATGAAAAATTAATGAATGAAAGAATTAATTTTGTAAAAAATATAATAATGAGATGCGAAGAAGGAGTTTTCAATTTTGTTCCTAAAATTCCTGAAAAAACCCCGGGGATATTTAAGAGAATTTTGAAATTTATAAAAAAACAGTATAGCACATCAAATTTAAGCATCGCACACAAAATACTCACCCAACTAAAGAACTGCCGAGCAGAGCGTTTGCATTAAGGTGCTGATCTTTTATATTTATTAAATATTTTACATGTTTTTGATAAGATAAAAACCGTATAAAAGAATGTATATAATAAATGTATATAAAAAAGTTAAAAAAAGTTTCTATTATGTTTGTATTTTGTGTGCTTAGCGCAAACACACTGGTTTATTCTGAATCTTATTCACAAGAAACTTTATCAAATCATATTAAAATGATATCAGAAAACTACACTTACCTCAGCAAGTATTCATTAAAACTCGAATCTTTGAAACAAATTTTTTTAAATTTTAAGCAGTTTTTAGAGGAAATAGGAAGTAAAAAATCAAAAATTTTTACAAAAATTTCTAATAAAAATCGAATCTTATTAATGAAAAATTTTGCCGATTATTTTTTTCAAGAGATGAGGAGGCTTTGTATTCAAAACATAGACGAGGTAGAACAAATTTTGAATTCAGGGCCAGCAAAAGACAACTATGATTCAGATGACTCAGAAAATAAATACAATTTAGACGAAATGAATTCTGACATGCTTTCTAAAAAAAAAATTTTTTCAGTAGATTTTAAAGATAAAAATGAAAAGATATTTAAAAAAGAATTAGATTTGTTGAAAAAAAAGAAACAAAATCTTTTATCTGATTTCTCTTATTTCACAGGTCAAGAAAAAAAATCACGATTTTCTAAAAGTAAAACACTGAAGAATTTCGAAGAAAAATTTTCAAAATATCTCAAAAAATATGGCGAGTATCTAGATCTATTATTGTCGGAACGAAATCGAAACTTTAATGAGGAATTATTGCAGGGTAAAATTGATTTTATCCAAAAAATAGAAATAGAGAAAAAAGAAGACGAAATTAAAAAAATTATTAATGAAAAAAATCTAGGAATCCTAGAGAAGCTTTCAATGTTTGTAAAAAAAATATTATAGCTCACACAGTATAAAATAGTTATAGTATTTAAGTTTTTGGATATTTTATAGATTTTTTCTTAAAAGTTTTGTCCATTAAAGCATTAATTTGGAATTATTATTGTAAGGTGGAGTATAAAAATAGACCTCACTTAACCAGAAATAAACCTTTCACAAGATGTTCAGGACTTCCAGATTCCTACTGAGCAGGAAAACGCCTGAACATTGGTGCAAGTAGGAGTATGTCTACCCTTTGAAATTAGGCCGTTCTATCATTTTTATCTATGAAAGCGGATTTACTTATGACAGACCAAAACCTTGTGGATATTCCCTAAAGAGACTTTTTGTTTTGTCCCCGAAAGAAAAGGCAAGAACCACCGTAATTGGTGCGGTATTAAATGGGGAGCCTTGGTGTGAGTTTGTTTCAAACCACTCTAATACCAATTCCCATTGCTAAACAAGCATATAATGATTGCCTTTTAAGGAAATTTGGTTAAAAGCAGTTTTTATTTAAATTTTAATGTTTTTAACTCATAATTTATAAATATTTTTTATAATTATAAATTAAACCTCAAATGATTTCTAAAAATGAAGAAAATACTCCTTTTTATAATATTTAACGCTATAGGAACGCTTTCTTATGCACAAAACAGTTTAGAAAAATTTTCTAACTCTGATTTAAGAGATGCAGTGAAAGTTCTTTTTAGAAGCTCTTCAAAAGATGATGTTACAAAGAAGATAAGCAGCAAAGAAGTAGACAGTATGTCGAAAAATTTTCAAAAGCTTCTTAAATATGATCAAGAGAAAATTTTAAAAACATTGAAAATTTTAAGTACATTACCCCAAGACGACGAAGATGACGATGATGCTCATGCCGCTGTCCTCGAAAAATCATTAAATAAAGAGAGGCTAGAAAAAAAAGATTTTGAAAAAATTGTAGAAGAAGTTGATTCTTCTAATTTACCATTCATATTAGATGCTAATACTGAGCAATTTGTTTGGAGTAAATTGCATGAAGTTTTAAATGATAAGTAAAAAAAAATTAAAAACAAAACCTAGGCTTTGTACGCAATTAAGTTGATTTTTCTGTATTTTTTGAGAATTTAATAAAAATTCAAAAGAAAGAGAAGAAAAATCAGACGGCATACGCTGCAAGATGACCAATGGGATAAGATAAATGACCTTTTAGCCTGAAAAAACAATGGGATGCAACCAAGGACGATCACCTGTTTGTAAAGGGTGTTCTATCGCTATCACACAAGAATCTCGTGGAAAAAATTTAGCCTTTGGCGATTTCAAATCCACACACTCGTTGAAGTCTAAAAATGAGTGGAAAAGCGTTTCTAAAATCTTAGCCAGCGATGCTGACAAAAAGTACGCAATGACCGATTTTTGCCTTCCATCAACACGGTTGCGCTAAAAAAATAAGGAAAACCAAGCTATTAGATGTGTGATCACCAAGATCAATACAACCTAGTAATGTCCACGACAATCTCACCGCCTTTTCACTTGCCGAAAAGGTCAGGCCGATGATCTGGAGGCAGGAACGAGCCATCTTGCAACCGCAAAGCAAAGAGTCGCAATTCCGTGATCCCCCATAAAAAAATCGTTTGAAGTATTCATATTTTTTATGATCTATACTCATGCTGAATAAAATTTTTTAAAAGTTTAATTTTATGTGTTAATAATTTTTCTTATGCAAAAATTTCTAACATAAGAAGATCAGGTTGCGTTAAGAACGCAGTATCGGCAAGAAAAGAACCGCCGCGTAGCAGATAGGATTAAGGCAGTTTTGTTATCCGAAAAAGGTGAAGTTATCGTCAAATTGCTGAGGCTCTTCTGATTGCGATCGTAGAAGAGTATAAGGAGGATCAAAAGTTAATGGTGTAAAGCAAGGGCTCTGTGAGCAAGCTAAATACTTCACAAACAGCAGAACTTATCGCACATTTGGAAAGCCATAGCGTATATGAAAGCAAGCGATATTTGTGGCTCATGTTCTTGAACCCTATAGCTGCACGCCCA